>DASXTZ010000054.1:0-4411 GCA_036505135.1 Ignavibacteria bacterium | reverse complement strand
GGCTGGTTCATGTTTGAAAGAAATGGCTTTGATGAGCCAGCTATAGATGAGAAGATAAAAGCGACCATGGGCTATCCTGCAATAATAAAACCGAATGATGAAGGCAGCACGGTGGGGCTTTCAATAGTCCAGCCGGATGTTGAAGATATGCAGCTCGGGAAAGCTATTGAACTGGCATTTGATTATTCCAACCGTATAATGGCCGAAGAGTACATTCAAGGCAAAGAGCTTACTGTTGCAATTCTTGGAAACGAAGCATTGCCTGTAGTTGAGATAAAACCAAAAGAAGGATTTTATGATTATGAACATAAGTATACGAAAGGTAAAACCGAATATATTTGTCCTGCAGAACTGCCAGATGATTTAAATAATGAAATGAAACAAAAAGCCCTTGATGCACATAACATACTTGGATGTAAAGTATATTCACGGGTTGATTTCAGGCTGAATAATGACAACAAATTTTATTGCCTCGAAGTAAATACACTGCCTGGAATGACGGAGCTTAGCCTTGTTCCTAAAGCTGCAAGTGCGATTGGACTTAGCTTTGGAGGCCTTCTTAATAAGATTATTGAATTAAGTTTAAATTAATTTTCTCTTATCTTTGCTTAATGAAGGAAGACGGGTTTTTTAAAAATGTAATAAGGTATGTTTATCACAGACGCAAAACATTTTTTATTGCATTTATTATGGTTGGGCTGCTGTTGTATGCCGTGCTTGGGAAGAAGGGACTGCTGCAGCGTTACGAGCTTGAGATGGAAAACCGTGCCTTAAAAGAGAAATTAAAAAATGAGCAGGAAAGAACCCTTATGCTTCAAAAAGAGATTGAGGATCTAAAAACATCAGATAAAAAGATAGAAAAAGTTGCGCGGGAAAAATATGGAATGGCTAAGGATGGCGAAGATATTTATAAAATAGTTATTGATAGTAACAAATAAATCTAATAAGAGATTTTGATTTACTATTACCTTAGTTATATTTAGAATGAAAAATATAGTAAGTACACTTGAAAAAATCCTTAAGATACATTCACCAACAGGCTATACAATTGAAATTATAGATTACATTGAAAATCTGTTCAAAGGCCTAAATGTGATTGTAAGCAAAACCAATAAGGGCTCTTTGCTTGTTTCATTTGATAGGAGCCCGGAGCTAATAATTTCGGGGCACGTTGATACATTGGGAGCAATGGTTAAAGAAATTAATGAAGACGGGACACTTGCTATCTCAAAGCTTGGGGGATTAGTGTTAACCTCTTTCGAAGGTGAATATGTTACAATAAGAAACCATAAGGGGAAGCTTTATCGCGGTACCTTCTTATTAAATAACCCTGCTGCCCATGTAAATAAAGAGGTTGAAGCCTCCAGGCGAAGTCTGGAAAACATGTCAGTAAGGCTTGATGAACTTGTTAATGATGAAGATGATATAAAAAAACTCGGAATTGATGTTGGAGATTTTGTGTTTTATGACAACAGGTTTGAATATACTTCAAGCGGATTCGTTAAGAGCCGTTTTCTTGATGATAAGGCGTGTGCGGCAATAATGATTGAACTGATAAAAGAGCTTGCCTCATCGGGATTCAAGAAAAAAATCGGCTTTTACTTTTCCAATTATGAAGAAGTTGGGCATGGTGCCTGTGTTGGTATCCCCGAATCGGCAAAAGATCTGCTCGTTCTTGATATGGCAGTTATCGGAGAAGGGTGTTCCGGAAGAGAAGATGCTGTTTCTATTTGTGTTAAAGATTCGTCCGGTCCGTATGATTTTACCGTTACCAAGCGGCTGAGAGAACTGGCATTGAATAATGGTATAAATTTTGTGACTGATATTTATCCCTATTATGGTTCTGATGGAAGTGCTGCCTTAACAGCAGGTTATGATGTTAGAGTCGGATTGATTGGCCCGGGAGTATCGGCTTCGCATGGTGTAGAAAGAACTCACGAGAAAGCGCTTAAAGAAACTTATAAGTTGACAAAACTGTATATTGAAAATTGCATTTAAATCTGTATATTGCCATATTATATTATTATCTCTAAAAGGAGGTAACCATGAAAATAATTAGGTTCCTAATTTTAGCCCTTCTTGTGACGAGTCAAGGTTTTATTCTGGGGCAGTCTTCCCAGAAAAGGGTGGAATCAAACCAGACAGATGACCCGGTTGGACTAACCGGTGTACCTGTTGTATTTGATGGTGCACAAAATATACAAAGTGAAGCCGATGACCCAAAAGGGTTAATCGACGTTCCCGTTGTTTTTTCATTGTTTCAGAACATACCAAACCCATTTAATCCTGCAACTAATATTGCGTTCTCATTACCAAAGGAAACAAGCTTTAGTTTTAAGGTATTTAATATAATAGGCCAGGAAGTTTACTCGATTAATGAATCAAAACCGGCAGGAAATTATAATATTGTTTTTGACGGTTCTAATCTATCTTCAGGTATTTATTTTTATTCATTACAAACAAAAGATTATTCTAAAACCAGAAAGATGATATTGCTGAAGTAATATAATAACTTCATTGTTATGAAAAGGTAATTTCTAAGAAGAAGTTACCTTTTTTTGTTTATATAAGTCCTGTTAAATGAGTAATCTAAAAATTTATGGATTACCTTTTTTGTTTACGATTTTATAATTAGAATTGCTGTTATACTAAATAAATTTTGGACCTTTTTGGCACAAATATAGAAAAAAAACCCATAGGCAGTATTAAAACGGCCCCCCTGGCTGAACGCTTGCGTCCTGGAACTCTTAACGATTTTGTCGGGCAAAAACATCTCGTCGGCCCGGGCCGTCCTATCCGCCAAATGATTGAAAAAAATGATGTAGTTTCAATGATATTCTGGGGTCCCCCGGGCGTTGGCAAAACTACGCTTGCATTGATTATTGCTAATAATGTCAAAGCAGATTTTATCCAGCTTTCAGCAGTATCCTCCGGCGTAAAAGAGGTCCGTGCTGCTATTGAAAAAGCAGAATATAACCTTTCCCATCTTAGCAAAAGAACAATTGTTTTCATAGATGAAATTCATCGTTTTAATAAAGCGCAGCAGGATTCGTTATTACATTCTGTTGAAAAAGGAACAATAATTTTAATTGGTGCCACGACAGAGAACCCTTCTTTTGAAGTTATAACACCGCTGCTTTCAAGATGCAGGGTTTTTGTTCTGGAAGACCTGGCAAAAGATGATTTACTTTTCCTTGCAGCAAATGCTATGAACAATGATATTGAGCTCAGCAAAAGAAAAATTGAAATTGAAAATAAAAATATACTGATTGAGTTTTCCGGAGGAGATGCACGGGCGTTACTAAATGGCCTCGAGCTGGCAGTGAAGCTCTGCAGAGAAGATGAAAATGGTGTGTGTAATATTACAAATGAAATCCTTAAGGAGGCATTTCAAAGAAATTATATTAAGTATGATAAAGGCGGAGAAGAACATTACAATATTATTTCTGCATTTATAAAGAGTGTACGGGGCAGTGATCCTGATGCAGCCGTATATTGGATTGCCAGGATGTTAAAAGGAGGCGAAGACCCTAAATATATCGCAAGAAGAATGATAATATTAGCCTCCGAGGATATTGGCAATGCGGACCCTAACGCTTTAACGCTTGCTACAAGCGCTTTTACCGCTGTTAATTACATTGGCATGCCGGAAGCGCAGCTTGTGCTTGCCCAGGCTGCAACTTACCTTGCAAGCTGTCCCAAAAGTAATGCTTCTTATATGGCAATTTCGTATGCAAAAGAAGATATAGATGAAACAGGCGAGCTTCCTGTTCCGCTGCATTTAAGAAACGCGCCAACCAAGCTTATGAAAGACCTTGATTATGGGAAAGAATACAAATATTCACACGATTATGAGGGCCATTTTACAAACCAACAGTATTTGCCTGACGGGTTAAAAGACAAAGTTTATTATAAGCCGGCAGATATTGGTGCAGAATCAAAAATTAAGGAAAGGCTTAAAAACTGGTGGAAAAATAAGAAGAGATGATAACGCTGGAAAGCTTAAAAAATAAAATTGAGTATGCAATTGGTGTAGATCTCGGAGGTACATTTATTAAATCAGCAATAATAGATTCAAAAGGTGAAATTATAAAAGCCGGTAAAATTGAAGCATTTGCAAAAAAAGGCCCTGAAAAAGTAGTTGGACAAATAGAAAAAGCAATCAATAACCTGCTTACAGGATTTGATAATAAAATTTCGGGGATAGGAATTGGTGCCCCCGGAATTGTTACTAATGGGATAGTAAAATATCCCCCAAACTTTAAACGATGGAAGGAAGTTAATCTAAAAAAAATAATCCACGATAAGTTTAACTTTGAAACGGAAGTTGACAATGATGCAAAGTGTGCCGGACTGGCAGAGCTCTTATTCGGCTATGGAAAGAAATATAAAAACTTCATTTTTCTGACTT
>DASXTZ010000053.1:0-7381 GCA_036505135.1 Ignavibacteria bacterium | reverse complement strand
AATTTCGTTTTCATCGGTCAGGAAATGGAATGCCGCCCTGTCGTGCCACAAATCGAACTGCTCAACAGAATCGCATTTTGCCTGGTCATGCACTATCCATTTTACTTTGTATGCTTTGTCGCCTAACCTTGTGCGTGATTTTTCGAACGCAGCTTCGGAAATATCAAGTACCGTAATATTTTCGTACCCCATTTCAAGCAGGCGGTCGACAAAAAAGCTATCTCCTCCGCCATTATCAAAAATTTTGGCATTTTTGGGAAGGTTGAACTCTTTTACAAAATTCAAAGATATAGCAGGTATTTCCTCGTACCAGCTTCTTTGGCTCGTATCTTTTTCCCTGTATATTTTATCCCAATGTATTTTTCTGCCTTCGGTTGTCATTTTTGTCTGCAGTTTACGTTTCCTTAAAAATTTTGTTCGAGAATTGTTTGTAAACGTTTATTAAGTTTTTTTGAAACGGTTATGGGTTTAACCTTTGCTAAACGCTTTTTTAATTTAAGCTGAAAGTCAAGCTTTTTCATGCAGCCACGGCATGTTTCGATATGCTGGCCTAATTCTTTTTCGGATACATTTGCTAAAGCACCATCTATGTATTCCAACATTTTTTCCAATGCCTCTTCACAGGTTATATCTCTAATTTTATTATTATTTATTTTTTGCATTATTTTTTACTTGCAAATACAAACTTCTTCTTTTGCATTTGCTTTCCTCTTCTTAATGATTCCCATTTCTTCTGCTAAATGGTGTAAATTTTTTTGTAGTATTGCGCGTCCCCTCGACAGCCTGCTTCTTACAGTTCCAACCGGAACACCGGTTATTTCAGAAATTTCTTTATATGACCTGTTTTCAATGTCACACAATATTATCGTCATTCTGAATTCTTCGGGCAGCAGGTTAATATTATGTTTTATGTCTTCATCAAGGAGCTTATTAATTAGAAATTGCTCGGGATTTGGCCCCCAGATGTTTAACGTAGAGCTATTTCTGTGGCTTATTTCCTTTTCGATTTTAATTATGTTTTCATCAAGCGGAACTAAATTTCGTGATTTTTCCTCTCTGCAATGGCTGATGAATGTATTGTTCATAATTTTAAACATCCATGATTTAAATTTTGATTTATCTCTCAGCCTATGTATATTTTCGCAAACTTTCAACAATGTTTCTGCAACAAGGTCTTCAGCTTTATCTCTATCACGGCATAAAAACATGGCAACTTTATTCATTTTTCCGATTATCGGAACAATTAGCTTTTTTAATTCTTGTTTTTCCTGGTCCCTTATTGACATAAATATCTGGTTATTACTAAAGACGTAATTTTTAATGAAAAGTTCCCGAACAGCTGTTTTTTAGCTTTGCTTCGTAAATAAAGGCAATGTTGGAATATTTACAAGACCGAAGTTACAATAACCATGTTAATAATATCAGAAACTGAGCACCCTCTTGAAAGGTCCATTACAGGTTTTGCAAGCCCCTGCACTATTGGCCCGGTAGCTGTTGCTCCGCCGATTCTTTCCGTTATTTTATAAGCAATGTTGCCGGAATTAAGGTCAGGGAAAATAAATACGTTCGCATCACCCCTTATCCTTCCTTTAGGATTCTTTCTTCTGGCAGCATCTAAAACAAATGCGGCATCAAATTGCAGTTCGCCATCGCACACTAATTTGGGAACGCGTTTTTTAGTCAGTTCAAATGCTTTAATTACCTTATTCAATGAATCATCTTTAGCGCTGCCTTTTGTAGAAAAAGATAAAAATGCTACCTTAGGGCTCGTGCCCGTCAGTTTTTTGTGGTTCATTGCAGTTTGTATAGCAATATCTGAAAGCTGTCCGGCGGTTGGATTTGGCAAAACCCCGCAATCGGCGTAAGATAAAACTTTATTTTGCAAAAAATGCCCCTTTGGAAAAGTAAAAAGGAAAAAGGAAGAAACCGTTTTATTGTTTTTTGATAACCCTATTATTGCCAGGGCATTTCTTATAACAGCGCTTGTTTCATACACGCTTCCTGCAACAATTGCATCAGCAAACTTATTTTTTAATAACATGCATGAAAAAGTCAGCGGGTCTTTTAAATCGGCTTCTGCCTGTTGAAATGGATATCGCGGATTTTTTTTCTTTTTGATTTTTGCATATTCGTTTACAAATTGTCTTGAAAAATTTATATCGATTATATCCAGATTTCTATTTTCAGGAATTCTTATCCCTTTGCCGGTATCGATAAGGATAATTTTTGCCAGGTGCTTTTTTAAAATTATCTTAGCTGTCTCAATAACCCTTTCATCATAAGATTCGGGCAGAATTATTGTTTTTTGTTTCTTTTTTGCCTTTGCTGTTAATCTTTTATATAAGTCCATTTGAAGTAGTAGGGGCTCAATATATTGAGCCCCCTACAGGAATTTTAACTGCTTATAATATCTATTATTCCGCCGCCGATTACATCGTCCCCATCGTAAAATACCGCAGATTGCCCCGGGGTAATTGATTTCTTCGGTTCTTTAAATCTTACGGTAATTTCATCTTGGCCAGTTTGTTCTATAATTGCGTCAGCGCCTTCGTCTTTATATCTTATTTTTACCATGGTCTCCATCGGATGTGTTATAGAATCAATCTTTTGAAGATTAATTTGTGAAACAGTAAAGCTCTTGTTATAAAGATTTTCTTCATCATCAACATAAATTACGTTGTTATCAGAATCAATTTTTGAAACATATACAGGCTTGCCAATAGCAAGATTTAAACCGCGTCTTTGTCCTATTGTATAATTAATGTAACCCTTATGCTGGCCTATTTTTTTGTCATGGTAGATGATATCTCCTCCAGTAATTTCTTTTTCAAGTTCAGGAAGCCTTAATTTCAAAAGCTGCCTGTAATCATCGTTCGGAACAAAACATATTTCCTGTGAATCGGGTGTGTCGGCGGGCTTTAAGCCAAGCTCACGGGCAATTTCGCGTATCTTTGTCTTTGAAAAATCACCAATAGGGAATAATGTTTTGCTAAGCGCAAACTGTGAAATACTCCACAAAGCATATGACTGGTCCTTCGTTTTATCCTCCGCTGCAGAAACGAAGAACCTGTTATCAGAATTTATGCGGGCGTAATGTCCTGTCGCTATATAATCTGCACCCAGCTCTAATGCTTTATCAAGAAGCGCTCCCCATTTGATAGCTTTGTTGCATAACACACATGGATTGGGAGTTCGTCCTTTTAAATATTCTGAAATAAAATCAGTTATCACTATTTCATTAAATTTTCCGGTAAAATCCATTGTGTAGTGGCTAAAGCCAAGCTGATTAGCCACATTTCTTGCGCTGTAAATAGTCTCAAGCGAGCAGCAGCCTGAATCTTTTTCGGGAATATCATCATATCCCCACGTCTTCATAGTAACCCCTATAAGATTATATCTTTGTTTTTTCAATAAATAGGCTGCAACAGAGGAATCAACACCGCCGCTCATGGCAACGAGAACGGTTTCATTATTTTTATAAATTCGAGACATTCATGTAAAAATACCGATAATCAGTTAATAAAAAAAGGGTTGTATTTCACGGAAAAAATGTTAATTTTGTAATGTTTTATTAATCTAATCATTCCGGAAGGGGGTAATGATGACCAAAAGAACGCTTTTAACATGGGTTATGATTATTGTCTTTGGTCTGGCCAGCATGCCTGTCGTAGGGTTTGCGGCATTAAACAAGCAAACTGGCAATACCGAAGTATCTAAGAGGAAGCCCAAGAAGAAAAGCTCTAAAAAGACGAAAAAGAGCAAAAGGTTTTCGAAAAAGAAGAGAGGCTCAAAGAAATTAAAGAGCGGCGGAAAGAAGAAGTACAGTAAAAAGAAAAAGTACAGTAAGAAATCCGGCAAGAAGAAATACAGCAAGAAGAAAAAATACGGCAAGAAGAGATCATCTAAGAGAAGAAGCTATAAAAGAAAATACTATGCTCCGCCGACAAACAGCAATAAAGTTGAATACAGAAACTACAAGAGAAATACTGATGAGAATTCAAGCGGAAGCGAGATGAATATTGAGAAGATTGCTCCTTCGAAAGAGATAAAGAAAGAACCCAAAAAAGAAGGCGATCAGTAAAAGTAAAATGGTCATTAAAAAAGCCCCCGATGAAAATCGGGGGCTTTTTGTTTATATAATTTATGTTACTAAAAGTGCATTTGAACTTTCAACAAACGTTACGTTCTCACCTCTGCCGTTTGCATACTCAATAACTTTATCTTTCATAGCATCCACCGAGTTTTCAAACAATATTCTATGCCTTATATATTGATATCCTTCCCGGGGTGCGTCTTCATCATAATATAGCAGCAAACCAACATACTTCTCTACATGAAGCTCTTCAGTATCTATAATGTGTAAGAGGTAAGTGTTATTTGTATCGGTTTTAATAATAAACTTCTGCGATTCCTGCATAGCACATCTCCCCCGATAATTACTTCAAAAATAATATTTTAAGTAATGATTTACAATGATTATTTAACGCATAAGAATCCATAAATGCATTTTAGTTGCAGTAATTTTTTTCAATTTTTATTTTTTCAATTGGAGATATTAGAATGAAAAAAACAACAACAATACTACTTATATTATTTTTTCTAACAGCAGCTAACTTATACAGCCAGCTAACAAATTCTACGCCTGCTCTGGGAGATATTATATGGGAAGGAACTATACCGGTCAATCCTTGTACTTCGCTGAATGACCTCCAGCCTAAGAGCCTGAAAGAAATAGGCGATGTTAACGGGGATGGAAAACACGATATTATAGTGGCCACTGAAAATTACTGGACAATTTGTTATAACGGGAATGCTTCAGGGACTGCCCAGATTCTGTGGAGCTTCAATACATGCTTTGGCACAAACAATACAGGTTCGGTTGATTGGGAGGATGCAATGCAGATAATGGATGATATTAATAATGACGGAATCCAGGAAGTTGTGATCGGCACAGGAGGAGGAAATGAAAATGTTTATGTTCTATCAGGCGCCACCGGATTGATTTTATGGGAATACGGCGACCCTGTTCCTACTAATAATTATAACGGTGATATCAATGGGATAAGAGTGGATAAAGATTTTAATAATGACGGCAAAATGGATGTATTGGTTTCAGCAAGCGGAGAAGGTTCTTCTCATCCCGGCAGGCATTCTATTATATGCCTTAACGGATTAAACGGCCAGGAATTATTTGTTACTGTCATTAACTGCGAATTTACTCATGATGTTGCATCTCTAACCACGGGAGGAGCAATTTCATTTGCAAGCAATGGCGGACCGTATGGAGTAAAAGGTGTAAATAATTCAGGGGTTTTACAATGGAGCTATTCTGCATCAAGCACAGTATGGAGCACAAAACAAATTCCCGATATTAATAACGACGGTAATACTGATTTAGTAGGTCTCTATGGTTTCGCCGGTGGAATTTTTGCCATATCTGGAAGTAACGGTCAGCAATTATGGACCAATTCACTTGGAAGCAGCAACAACGGGACTGTGGAGTTAGTTGATGATAAAGACCATAACGGCTATCCTGATCTAATATTTTCTGCACCGCAATCCGCTTTTCGGATCGATTCAAAGAATAATCAAATTTTGTGGAGCCGTCCTTTCTCAGCTTCTTATATCCGTGATGCAGGTTTACTGGGTGATGTATCCGGTGATTCGATAGGCGAATGCTTATTTTCGACGCAGCAGCCGGGAAAAGTTTTTGTATTAGATGGAAATACAGGGGCGATTTTATTTGAATATTTATTCGGTAACACTATCCAGCAAAGAGCAGACCGGGTAACTTCGTTAGCAAGTATTGATAGCAATACAGCTAATGAGTTTGTTGCCTGTTCAAGAGATGGCAGAATAAAGTGTTTTTCCGGAGGCTCGGGTACTATCCTTGGTATTTCATCCAATAATCAGGAGATGCCGGAGAAGTTTGCATTATATCAAAACTATCCAAATCCTTTTAATCCCGTTACTAAAATAAAATTCGATTTGCCGGCAGGATCACGCCATGACGTGTTCGTACAGTTGAAAATCTACGATATACTGGGAAGAGAGGTAGAAGTTTTGATCGATAAAACTCTTGAAGCAGGTATCCATTCTGTTGTATGGGATGCAACGAATTTTTCCTCAGGTGTATATTACTACGAGCTTAAAGTTGGTGATTATAAAGATATCAAAAAAATGACAGTAGTGAAATGAGCTGCCGGGCGCGCCCGCCGCGCCGCAGACAGACGAAGTCATTCCGGGCGCAGCGATGCATCTTAGCGCGGGTTTAATTTTAAGGGCAGATGAGAATCTGCTTTTTTATTTTCTTCACTTATTAGGCTTATTATCAAAAATTACTCACGTTTTCTGTGTATTGTGAGCGCTGATATATAAGAATATATTATTATCACTTTTTTATGAATTTATGAGGGGGGAAATATGAAAAAAACTTTTCCATTTTTATTACTTACGCTCTTATTAACTAACTATTTATTGGCCCAGGTCTGGATTGAGCAAACTTCAGGTTTAACAACCCAGCTTACGTCTATATCAGCAGTTGATGATAATAATGTTTGGGTATGCGGCTATTCGGGCAGAGTTTTGCGGACGACAAACGGCGGCGATAACTGGGTTAGTGTTAATGCTGCTCCGATTCCCGGTACTTTAAACCTGCACAGTATTTTTGCTATTGATTCTGTTACTGCTTTGGCTGCAGGCTCAGGCACATCGTCATTTTTATTCAGGACTACCAATGCCGGTGTAAACTGGACACAGGTTTTTACCGAAACAGGCGGTTTCATTGATATTGTTGTTTTTGGAAATGCTTTTGCGGGCTATATGATTGGCGACCCTGTTCCTGCCGGCGGGAGATGGTCTTTGTGGGGCACAACCGATGGCGGTGTAACGTGGGATTCATCGACATTTTATTTACCTGCAGGCAACAATACGGAAGCAGGATGGAATAACGCATTCTATTTCGATATAAATGCAGGCCTGTTTTTTGGAACAAATAATACAAGAGTCTATAAAACCGTAAATCTTGTAAATTGGCAAACACAAGCTACAACGGGGCAGGTTAATTCTTATGCTATATGGTTTAATAATCCGGTGATAGGAATGATGGGCGGAACAGCATTATTAATGACAACAAACGGCGGAACAAGCTGGGCGCCTACAGTCAGCGCATTACCGGGTACCGCAAACGTTTCAGGTATTGTTGGTTTTTCAAATTCATGGTGGGTGGTAAGGCAGGGCACAGCCATTTATTTCAGCTCAAATAGCGGAATAAACTGGGCGACACAATACACTGCTCCTGCCGGCAGCTACAGGTATGTTGGAAAACCGCGTTCCTTCAACTTTAATACGTTATATGCCGTAAGGACAAACGGCGGCATAT
>DASXTZ010000052.1:0-2606 GCA_036505135.1 Ignavibacteria bacterium | reverse complement strand
GTTTTTTAACCCATTCTGTATCTTCAAATACTGGATTGTCGGGATTTTCTCTTTCTTTGTGTTTTTCCTTATCACCTCTTTTTAGTTGATTATCCTGAGATCCACCCTCGTTACCCTGCTTATTATCTTCTTGTTTTTCGCCGGTAGTTATATCCTCGTTCTTTTTTTGAGGTGTTTCAATATCAATTTCTTTACGTGTCATATCATTATTATTGGTTTCCATATTTCCTCCACAAAAAATTTAACACTAATTATAAATGATTGTTTATTTTATCATACACAAATATTATGCCAAGGTATAAATATGCTTTTAAGAAATTTTTAAAAGCCTTAAATCGTTAACTGACAAATATGTCATAAAAAAAGCGGACTTGATGTCCGCTGATTTTACTTAAATTATTATTTTTTAATCAAATTTCCACGCTTCAACAACCTGTAAACATGGTTTGGATTTCTCGTTAGCTTTGTCCTCCCCGAAATACGGGTTATCAGTTACTTTAGAATCGGTTAACCAGAATTTACCGGGCTCTGTGGAACATCTCAATTTATACAAAGTTTTATTATATACGCCAAAACTTTTTACCATATCTTCAATTGAATTGCTTAAGTCAGCAAACAATGCTCTTTGTTTTTGCAGATCTTTTGTATTTTCAAGATTTGTTGCTATTTTTTCAATTGAAGATACTAATGTTTTCCATTTTGGTCCAAGCTTTTCTGAAGCTGTATCAGACTGGGCTTTAGTTAGAGCTCTTTTAAGCTGTGAAGCTTGTTTATTAACTTCACCGGGATCATTCTCCGAAAGCTCACCGCTTATGTCATCATACTCGTCAAAAATGTCATTTAATTTTTTTCTGAATTCACCTTTTGGCAGCTTAGAGCCATCGACTTTAGTGATTTTGGCATTATCAAATAACGAATCCTTACCGGTAATTTTATTTACAAGGGTATCTAATTCATGACCTAATTTTTGTGATGCGGTGTCAATATTTTTCTTAACTTCTTCACCCGTCTTTTTTACATCTTGCTCGGTTTTTTTAGAACATGAAATGAAAAAAGTGATAAACAATAAAAGTGCCAGGTATCTTATTCCTGTTTTCATTGTAACACCCTCCAAATTTATTTGTTAAATTGCTAAGAATGTTACAAATAGTATGCCATACATTTATGTTATGCCATGGCTCTTTAATTTCCTGTAGAAGGTTCTCTCATTTATATTTAAAATTTTTGCTGCTTTTGATTTATTTCCAGCTGCTTCTTCCAATGCTTTTAAAATAATATCCTTTTCCGCCTTCCTGGTAGAATCTTCTAAAGATAAATCATTAGGAGCTTCCTTATCCAGCTTAATTTCTATCGGCTCTTCCTGAATATAAACAGAAGTAAGAATATTTCCCTGAGCAAGCAAAACTGCTCTCCTTATAACATTTCTTAATTCCCTGATATTCCCCGGCCATGAATGGTTTTTTATCTTTTCCATGACTTCCGGCAATACATCTTCCACATTTTTGTTCAATTCTTTATTCGCATCTTTAATAAAATGTTCAACAAATAAGGGAATATCTTCTTTCCTATCTCTTAACGGAGGAAGATCGAGATGAAATTCATTTAATCTGTAAAATAAATCCGCTCTGAATCCCTGTGTATTTACAGCATCTAAAAGCTTAGTATTTGTTGCTGTTATTATTCTAACGTTAAGGTCAATTTGTTTTTTCCCCCCCAGGCGGGTAATTTTTCTTTCCTGTATAGCTCTTAATAACTTTATCTGGTTTGAATCCGTTAAATTTGTAATCTCATCTAAAAATATTGTTCCACCCTCTGCTTGTTCAAATTTACCTTCTTTTTGAACCCTGGCATCAGTGAAAGCTCCTTTCTCATGTCCAAATAGCTCACTTTCTATTAACGATTCAGGAATTGCACCACAATCAATTGCAACGAACGGTTTGTTTTTTCTGTCGCTCAAAGTGTGAATCATATTAGCAATTACTTCTTTTCCCGTTCCGCTTTCACCCTGTACTAAAACAGTTAAACCTGTGGGTGCTACTATTTTTATCTGCTCAAACAATTCTTTCATTTTCGGGTTATTTCCTATTATCATATCCCTCCTGTATGATTCATCCATCTTTTTCCTGAGTAAACTTATCTCCTGGTTTAAATATCTCAATTCAAGGGCTTTCCTGATTGTCATTATCATTTCATCATTATTAAATGGTTTTGTCAGATAGTCACTTGCCCCTTGTTTCATCGCTTCAACAGCATTTTTTATATCACCAAATGCGGTAAGAACAAGAACAGGGACCTCGGGACTTACTTTTTTAATCTCCCTTATAATTTGCATCCCATCCATTCCAGGCAATTTCATATCACATATAACAAGATTATAGATAGTTGATTTTACTTCAGAAATACCTTTATATCCGTCCTCAACAGCAGCTGCCTCAAAGCCGGCTTCTTCAAGTACGGTTGTTAAAGTATACCTGAGCGATTCATTATCATCAATTATTAATATTCTTTCCATACTTAATTCCTGCTAAATGGTAATTTTATTTCCACAGTTGTTCCAACCCCAACTAAACTATCTATTCTCACTGTACCTTGATGCAGCCTGATAG
>DASXTZ010000051.1:0-5875 GCA_036505135.1 Ignavibacteria bacterium | reverse complement strand
ATCTCCGATGGCTCCAAAACAGTAACTTCACCCGTTTCTCCAACCCGTTCTGCCAAATCCTTTGCAACAAAACCGGGCCCCGAGCCTACGTCCAGAATCTTCTGGCCTTTTCTTACCATTAGCCTGTCAAAAAGGGAATTTGTTACATCTTTCCATACGCTATGCTGAAGTCCAAGCCTTTCAAGCTCATACTGGTTAATACCAAGTAAGTAATCCTTAGATTTATTTTCAGCCATAAAATTAATAATATTTTTAAATGTTAGTTAAATCAATGAAAAACGCTGTTATACAAATATACGTCGGCAAACTACAATGAAACCACCGATAAATGATTATTAAATTTTTTTTGAAAGGTATACTGACACAAATAAAAAAAATATATGGGTAATAATTTAGGTTATAAATAGCTTAGTTTTGCTTCAAATACTCAATTGCTGTTTCAAGTATTCTATCCTGTCCTGATAATATTTCCTCTCTACTATTCCTTAACCAAATATCGGGAACAACACCATTTCCTTCAAGGCTTTTATCTTCAGTCGTTAAGAAAACAGATTCAGGCATGCTATAGGTACCGCATAGCTATACATATAGACATGAGGGTCATTAAAATTTGGTAATATCTCTTTAAAAATTAACCACAAGTCATGATCTGTCGTGTTCTCATTTATTCTATAATAATAAACATTATAAAGGCTATCCCAGTTTATCTTTTTTGTGATAAAAGAGGGATAGTAATAATCAAACTCTTTCCAAAATAAGTTAAAGTTATTGCGCGGGGTATTTTCCATTTCAGGTCCAATCAATACATCTTCACAAGAAATCTATCAAATTTAGCTGTTTCGATTGTCCCATTAAATATCTAAGCACATCAGAATTATCACCTATAAATATCCATTCACGGTTTGCTTTTAAGCTTTATTTGAACTAATTGAATACTTTTGTGTTTAAGAGCTTTGAGATCGTTTTCATATTTTCAATTTTACCTGGCACGTCTAATCTGTCAGGTAAATATAAAATTTTTAAATTATTTGGCCAATATCATTTTCTTTAAGGCGGGATAATCATTTATAACTATTCTGAAATCAAAAAAATCGGGTTGCCTGCAACATCGATCGTTTTTACTATTTTAAAACTTTTAGTATCAATAACACTAACAGAGGCTGCCCCCTGATTTGAAACAAAAGCATATTTATCATCTTTTGTAAAAGCAATTGAAGTTGGCATTTTGAAAACATCAATCTTTGCGATTACACTATCATTTTCTGTATTGATGACCGTTACTTTATCATCAACGACATTGGTTACATAAACAAATTTGCTATCGTGCGTTGGTGCAATTCCACGCGGGTTATTTATATTCTTAATTTTCCTTACTATAGAATCTGTTTTCGTATCAAACTTTGTTACTTCACTTGAGTCAAAGTTAACCATGTAAGCAAATTTCTTCTGCTGAGTGAAAGCCATTCCCATTGGTCTACCTCCGGTTTTAATTTCTTTTACTACTTCAAGCGTATTCGGATCTATCACGCACAAAAATGGAGTAAATATCTGGGGCTGATATATTTTATTTTCCTGTTCTATTAAATACAATGGTCCTGTACGTTCTTTTATTCTTTGTATCATTGTATTCTTTTCCGCCTCAAGAACCCAAATACCTTCTGCAGATTCGTGAGATACCAGAACTTTCTTGCTCTCATTTATAGGAAGTATGAAGGTTGGATTCTCCCCGGCTTCAACTGTTGCAATAGTTTTATTGGTTTTGGTATCAAATACTGTAAGATTACCTGAGTTAAAATTAGTTATGTAACCTGTATTTCTATCAGGTGAAAAAGCGATGTAATCGGTGCCTGCACCGGCAGATATTTTACCAATTAACTCATATTTTTGGTTATCAATAACGGAAACGAAGTTATTGGTTATGTGACAAACATAAATAAGGCCAGGCATGGAAATATTTTCATAGCTATCAGATAGCCTGTAGGGTTTTTCTACTTCCGGGATTTGCTCATCTTTCTTACCGCAGGAAATAAAAAGTAGAGTGATAAAAAATATTAAACATAGATTTTTCATTTTTTTATTTTCCCAATTATTTTTGACGGTATTTAGAAATTATTTTATCAAAATCATTTTTCTTGTTTCTTGGTATCCGTCAGACCGCTCCAAGCGGTCGGACGGGTAGGCAATCAGTTTATAATAATACACGCCGCTTGGATAATTTGCTGCATTCCATTCAACTTCATAAGTACCCGGTTGTAATTGTTCGTTTACAAGGGTTGTAATTTCACGGCCGAGGATGTCGTAAACTATCATCTTCACCAACAAACCTCGTCTGGCGCCGCTGGCGCCATCTACCCCCCTCGAGAGGGGAATTTCGAATTTTATTTTTGTTGAAGGATTAAACGGGTTGGGGTAGTTTTGATATAATTTATAATCATTTGGCAGTTGATTATTATTACCCGTTATACCAATAAAGATCGGTTTTAGCTGAACATTTAATACGGTTGTTGAGTCATGCCTTGCAAAAACATTTGATATTGTTTTGCTGTAATAACCGGGTGCTGAGAACGTTAAATTATACGTTCCCTGGTAAATCATCCGGTAATATTTACCGAATAGACTATCAGAGTAAACTTCGGAGCTATCAATATCAAACCCTGGTATAAAAACTTTTGCTTTTAAAGGCATGCCTGTTAGTGAGTCCGTAACTGTGCCGTTGATGCCGTAAAGGGTCTGCTCCATATAATTTAAAAATGACCTGTAATTATAGTTCCAGTGGTTCGGCAGCTGGGCTGGCGGCAGTAATTTTGTTGCAGAAAGCTCTATAGTGGATTCTCTTCCATGCAAATAATATATTTGGTAGTCCTGCCTTGAACCGTGAACATAATACCATGCATAGCCGTTTGTAACCCCGTTGTTTAAATCATCCATATATCCAACCGGTGCGTAAGCATGTACTGTATCCGCATATTTCCTTGATACTCGTATCCACCAGCTATCATCTGCGGCAAGCCTTTGCCAGCTATCCCACGGATAGTTGACTACTTCTGCCCCGCCATGAAAATTGCATGATAGACGGAAGTAATTTTGTTTAGCTATATTCATGAATATTTGTGTTTCGGGCTGAATATTTAGATTCCCGGGATAATCAACGCCTGGATAGTTTCTGTTTAAGTCAATATTATTGGCATTATAACGCCTTGCCCCGTTAACAGTTTGATTTCCGCCCCAATAAGTTCCATCCGGATTGCCTAACGGATTGACCCATATTTCAATATTGTTTACCAGATTTGCTACATTTGGATTTGATGCATATTGGGTAAGCAAATAATCAATAAGCCTAAGCATGAGAACATACCCTGTAGTTTCATCGCCATGCATTGTTGAAGTATATAGAAATTTCGGTTCCGCCTCCGGAGTGTTAATATTATCCGAAATTACTGCAAATAGGATTTGTCTCCCCTGAACTGTTTGCCCGCCATTTACAATTCTGCAAAGATTAGGATAATTAGATGCGAACTGGTTCATCATACTGATGTATCCATCGTAGGTTGGGTATGAATCCCAATCCATTATCTCATCAGGAGAGCTTTGCATATTAACATCAAAATCTGCATCACCGGGGTGAGGAAGGACCCAATATGGGATATTAAGCTTAAGGAAGTTTTCAAATTCCGGATTGTTTGCATAAGCGTAAACGGTGTTATCAATTACGTTATCAATTGAAATAAGGGGTGATATAAAATTAATTCTTCCTTTATCGAATATTTCGAATGAAAAATAAACTTCTCCTTTTGAATTTAAATATTTATCAGCCAGGGTTTTATTGCAAAAATTATTTTGTGAATATGTACTTGAGAGGAAAAATAAAATTAATAGAAATAAAGAAATTAAATTTAATCTATTCATGAGTTTTCTGAAAGTTTTATTAAAGTGAGAACACTTACCCAATATCAAAAATACCACAGGTATCAGTCCAATTCCTATGATATACATCATGAAAAAATATGATAAATAATCCTCATTTTTTTAATGTTTTATATGTTTTTTAACCAGTAGAATATTCTGCCACAAGTTTTGTTTCTGTTTCCTGTCTTATTTAAAGTTTATGCTTTTGAAAAATTAGGATATGGGAACGAAAAGAATTAACCAGTTTTACAATTATCCATTAAAAGGTAAGAATTTCCTCTTTTTATAGTCATTAAAATTTCGGAAATTTGCCTGCCTGTCCATGACTCTTGCGAGTCAGAAGCTGGGCGGGTTTTTTTGGATGTCAGGCTCAAGGAATGATACCACCACCAGCAATGATGAGATAAAACTGGTCGAAAGCCGGTTTTTACGCATCGTATATCTGGTAAGCGGGTTTATTCTTGTTGGAATAGGTGTAGCCGGAATGTTTCTTCCGCTTCTTCCAACTACAGTTTTTCTGCTGCTTGCAGCATGGTGTTTTGCCAGAAGCTCGGAAAGATTTTACAGGTGGCTTCATTATAACCGCATATTTGGAAAATATATAAGAGATTATCAAAGCGGAAAAGGAATGAGTTTTCGTTCAAAAATAGTCTCAATTATAATTTTGTGGGCTGGTATAGGAGCTTCGGCATATTGGGGAACAGAAAGCCTTTACGTAAGGTTGCTGCTTTTTCTTATCGCAATTGGGGTTACATGGCATCTGGTAGTTATGAAATCGGCAGATCCGGAATCTCTTTCGGATGAAAATGGGAAGAAAAAATAATTCGTAACGGAAAAATATCACCCGAGATCCAGAAAGCTGATAGTGAATTCATGAACGAGCTTCGTCCACTGTCATTTGATGAGTTTGTTGGTCAGGAGAAGATAAAAAGCAATTTGAATATATCTATCCAAAGCTCTAAAAAACGCAGCGATTCATTGGACCATATGTTATTTACGGGCCCGCCTGGTTTGGGTAAAACAACTCTTGCCTATATAATAGCGGGAGAGATGAATTCAAGGATTATCACAACTTCCGGTCCTGTACTGGAAAAACCGGGAGATATTGCCGGCATGCTGACTAAGCTGGAGCCTAAAGATATTCTTTTCATTGATGAAATTCACAGGGTGCCAAAGATAGTTGAAGAATACCTCTATTCTGCAATGGAAGATTATAAGCTTGATATTATTATTGACCAGGGCCCTGGCGCAAGAAGTGTCTCGCTGCAGCTTGAAAAATTTACACTTATCGGCTCTACCACAAGACAAGGATTATTAAGCGCTCCGCTCCTTGACAGGTTTGGCATCAGATGCAGATTAAATTATTATAACGTAGAGGAGCTTACCAGCATAGTAAAACGTTCCGCAGGAATATTAAAAATAAAAATAGATGATGATGGTGCACTCGTGATTGCAAAACGTTCACGCGGGACTCCCAGAATTGCAAACCGTTTGCTGAAGCTGACACGTGATCTTGCAGTAGTGAAAAGCAAAGGCATCATCACCGAATCGGTAGCCGAGGAATGCCTTAATAACTGGGAAATAGATCATCGCGGGCTGGATGAGCTTGATAAGAAAATACTTACCACTATTATTGAAACGTATAACGGCGGTCCTGTGGGGCTGAATTCAATTGCTGTTTCGGTTGGTGAAGAATCGGGCACAATAGAGGACGTATACGAGCCATTTCTTGTCCAGGAAGGCTTCATAAGAAGGACTTCACGGGGCAGGGAGGCAACCGATATTGCATATAGCCATCTTGGCCTGGTAAAAAATAAAAAGAAATCCTCACAAAAAGGACTGTTTGATTAAATGGAAATAAAGAAACTCCCTAAAGAATTTTACCTTCAAAAATGTCTTACAGTTGCCAAAGAGCTAATAGGGAAAATCCTGGTAAGAATAAAAGATAATAAAATATACTCCGGCATAA
>DASXTZ010000050.1:0-4860 GCA_036505135.1 Ignavibacteria bacterium | reverse complement strand
AGGAGCTTATACTGGTGCAACTGAGATGCAGAAAGGAGTGTTCGAACAGGCAAACGGAGGAACCTTGCTTCTGGATGAAATAGCAGAGATGCCGTTTGTGCTGCAATCAAAATTGTTAAGAGTGCTTGAGACATGGGAAATAAAGGCGCTTGGAAGCGATAGAACAAAAAAGGTTGATGTAAGGCTTATTTCTGCTACAAATCAGAATCTTAAAGAAGTCATACAAAAAAAGAAATTCCGTGAAGATCTTTATTTCAGGATTTCGACAGTATCAATTTCATTGCCATCACTTAATGAAAGAAAGGATGATATACCTCTGCTGGTTGACCATTTTCTGAAAAAATTGTCCTCAACACTGGGGAAAAGGCTCACAATTGATGCCCAGGCGATGGATATACTACTCAAATATGACTGGAAAGGCAACGTGCGTGAGCTTGAAAATGTTGTTGAAAGAGCTGCAATAACTTCCGGACTCGATAGGCTTGATAAAAGTGCATTCTCTTTTATTGCAAAGGATAATGAAAATAAAGATAACTTCTTTGCTGCATTACAGGATGTGCAGCTGAAAGAGGTTGAGAAGATTTATATTAAGCGTGTGCTTGACCAAAACGAATGGAACAAGCTGAAAGCATCAAGGATACTTGGCATAGACCGCAAAACACTTTACAAAAAGATTAAAGAGTATAATCTGGAATAATCCTAAATTGCGAAGGCAATCTCAAACTGTGTCATTCGTGTTTGCTGATGTCTATCATCCTTGTTGAGAACTACGCGAAGGTTAGAAGGACTCCTATAAATGAATTTTCGATTTTTCAATCCGAACAATTGTTTGTTTTAAAGTTCATTTGTTCGACATCAAATTGTAGAAAATCTCCACATATTCCAAAAACCTTTTTGAAAAACCTTAATTCCAATCTGTAATCAATAATTATTAAACCTTTTACTGGCATGTTATTTGCCTAATATATTATTGAAATAAAATACAAGAATGATGAAACCGTATGAAATACACATCTTCTGCCAAAAGAACGAAATATGTTCACTGATAAAAAAGAAGCTTAATGCCGATGGTTATAACGTTGAATGCACCAACGTGGCTGAGGCTGATAAAGATTTTATTGAAAATTTTGATAAACAGATCGATTGTATTATCCTAGATAAGGATATAAACAAGGAGTTCAGGGAAAAAGTTAAAGATAAATTCCCCGGACTCCCGATTGTTTGTTTACCTTCACTCGATTCAGATTTTGTCGCAAACAGCGGCATAACCTATATATCCGAACCGCTGAAGCTGAGCGAGCTATCTGATACAATTACTGAAATCCGGTTAAAAAAAGAAATTGAAGCTAATCGTTAAGTATATACTGCTGCTCATAGCTTTTACGCTTGTCTTTTCAGCAATTGTGATAATTGCCGGTAGCTATCCCTTAAATACATCTCAAAACACCGAGGCGTGTTTAAGCTGCCACGAGGATAGGGACCTTACAACTGAAAAAGACGGCAAAAAAATTTCACTGTATGTAAACCCTGAGCATTATAAAAATTCGGTTCATTCAGTTGCTGAATGTTCTGATTGCCATGAAAATTATAATCCCGATGAGATACCTCACACTAAAACAAAGAAAGAAGTTGCCTGCCTAAACTGCCACAAAGGATCAGGTAACATTACGGAGAGTGTTCATGCAAAAACCAAGTGCTATGATTGTCATTCAAAGCATGAGGTTATGCGGGCGAAAGAATTTTCAAAAAATGGCAGTAAGAATTGTTTAAGCTGTCATAAAACTAAAAACATTCAGTCTTATGCAGAAAGTGTTCACGGTAAGAAAAATGTGGGCTGCAACGGCTGCCACGGTTCGGGCCATAATGTTGTTAAGATAAGCAAATCGCAGGTGGCTGATGTATGCGGTAAATGCCATGGGATAAATGAGAAGAACTTTATGAACAGCATACACCTGACGGCATTGAAGAGCGGTAATAAAGATGCTCCGACATGTATAGATTGTCATGGTTCACATAAGATAATAAAGGCAAAGGTATCGGTTGAAACCGAATCATGTTTAAGATGCCACCTTGATGAAAAGAAGTTTCCGGGCGAAAGCACAGGCTCTGCCAAATTTGTTAAACGCTATAAAACAAGCGTTCATGCTACCATTGAAAAAGATGGAATTGAGGCCGCCGGCTGCTCTGATTGCCATGGAAATCATATGATCCAGCAGCCTTCAAATCCGCAGGCCTCAACTACACGAACACGACTGCCTGAAACCTGCGGTAAATGCCATGCAGATGTTGTGAAAAGTTTCCTGAACTCTGCTCACGGCAAATCTTTAATGGAAAAAAATGTTGCCGCACCAACCTGTGTTAGCTGTCACAGCGAGCATTCTATTGAGCTGGTTGAAAAATCACCGGAGTTTTCTAAGCTGAAACAAGTTGATATGTGTCTTGGATGCCATGTTGAAGGAAAGCTGCCCCACAAAAATTATAAAGGCGAAGAAGTCCTTATCACTAATTATAAAGATAGCCAGCATTATAAAGCGCTTTTAAAGGGAAACAATAATGCTGCTACATGTTCCGATTGCCATGGAAGCCACGAAATGAATAAGTTCAATGAGCCTTCTTCAAAAATATATAAAAGTAATATCGCACAAACATGCGGGCAGGTAAATTGTCATGTAAAGCAATTGAGCGAGTTTACAAATAGTATCCATGATGTTTCTATAAAAACAAAAGAGAATTCTGATTCACCCACCTGTACGGGCTGCCACGGAAACCACCAGATCCTGAAGAAAGACGAAAGCCCGAACCGTATAGCGAGTTCAAAAGGTTTGGTTCAGTTATGTTCCGATTGCCATAATTCAGTTGAATTGGTCAAAAAGTATGATTTGCCTGTTGGAAGGACACAATCGTATCTTGATAGTTACCATGGTCTTGCAGTTAGAGGCGGTTCAAAAATAGCTGCAAATTGCGAAAGCTGCCACGGAAATCATAATATTCGTCCTTCAACGGATGCACTTTCAACAATTCATAAAGATAATTTACCAAAGACTTGCGGTAATTGCCACCCCGGTGCAACAGAAATATTCTTTAACACGCCCATACATATTACAAATGCATCAAAGGAATCGCCGGTTCTTTATTGGATAACGAGGTTCTACATAATTTTAATTGTATTAGTAATAGGCGGGATGGCTGCCCATAACTTTTTCGATTTTTATAAAAAGTTCAGGGCAAGGAAATGAAAATGTCTGAAAATAATATACATACGCCTGAGAAAAAGTTTTTAAGAATGACTCTGAATGAAAGGATTCAGCATTTCCTGTTGTTGACGAGTTTCTTCGCACTGGTAATATCAGGGTTTGCTTTAAAATTTCCGGAGTCGTTATGGGTTTCATGGATAGCCGCCGTTTTTGGTGAAGCTACTTTTGAGCTTCGCGGACTGGTTCATAGAGTAGCGGCAGTAGTTATGGTGGCTGATTCAGTTTATCATATTTTTTATGTAACGTTCACTCAAAGGGGAAAACAGCTTGTTAAAGATTTTTGGCTGAAGAAGCAGGACCTTTATGATTTCATTCAAAGTGTTAAATATTTTTTGGATAAAGCAAATGAAAAGCCTAAATACGGCAGGTTCAGCTATATTGAAAAAACCGAGTATTGGTCAATGGTTTGGGGTACAATAATAATGAGCTTAACAGGTGGACTATTGTGGTTTGAAAATACTTTTCTGCCTGTTATATCAAATTCAGGAATGGATATCGCAACAGCCATTCATTTTTATGAAGCTATACTGGCAACACTGGCCATTATTATATGGCATCTGTATTTTGTTATTTATAACCCTGATGTTTATCCAATGAATAAAGCATGGTTCAGCGGTTATTTAACTGAAGAAGAAATGGAAAAGGAACATCCGCTGGAGCTTGAAGAAATTAAGGCGAATGAAAAGAAAAAAGTCAGCATTCAAACGGAAAAAGAAGAGACAACCAGGCAATCAAAAAAGGAGAAGATTTCAAATTAGCTTCACTGTATTAAGCCGCAGGTAAGGAGAAATGTTTTATGTTTATGAAAATGAAGACCGATGAACATTTAGTCAGGTTCAACCTTATTGAAAGAATTCAGCATATAATTCTTTTTATTACATTGATTATGCTTCTTTTAACAGGCTTATCCCTTTCTTTTTACGATTCATGGTTCGGAAAATTTATGATTCAATTCGAAGGCGGCCTTCAGAACAGGGGAAAGCTCCATTATATATTTGCATTTATATTGATCGGGCTTGCTGTATTTCATGCATTTTACATAACTTTTTCCGATAAAGGACACAGGGAAATATCATATCTTAAATACAGAAAGAGAGACCTTAAGGATATAATATTAAGCTTTAAATATAATTTTGGCATGAGCAAAGAAAAACCCCGGTTTGGCAGATATAATCTTGCTCAGAAATTTCAGTACTGGGGAGTTGTTCTTGGCTCGGCATTAATGATTGTGACCGGCCTGGTGCTTTTATTGAAGGTTTGGTCAGTTGCTATGATTGTTCCTAAGTGGTTATGGGATATAACAAATATAATTCATAGCTACGAAGGGCTGTTAATTTTCTTCGTTTTATTTTTATGGCATATGTACGATGTGCATTTATCGCCGGGAGTATTTCCCATGAGTAAAATATGGCTTACGGGAAAAATTAGCAAGAAAGAATTAATGGATGAGCATCCGCAGGAATATGAAGAAATATTTGGAGAGAAGGATTCGATTAAACAAACATGATTTCGCTGTTTTGTTTCAAAAAATATTTGACGCATGTTATTGCAGTTTTTTGCTGCATGATTTTTTTATCAGGCGTGAATTTTTCGCAGATACAAAATC
>DASXTZ010000049.1:0-2085 GCA_036505135.1 Ignavibacteria bacterium | reverse complement strand
ATGGCGTTAGTGAAATGAATTATTATGGATTCATTTTCTTAATGTTAATTGTATTAATTGGTTGTGATACTTTTAACCTGGATGGAAGGTGGGACGATTCCTCCGAAATCGAATTAAATTGAGGAGATAATATCCAGTTTTTATTTCAAAATGACTCATTTTACTATTCTTATGAAATGTGGGGAGATATGGTAAGCCGAAATCCCTGCGATGATGATAAGGAGTATGCAGCCGGAAAATATTTCTTTAAAGGAGATAGTCTGATTTTAAAAGGGGTTTGGATAAGTAAAAGCTGTCATAATAAAGATAGTTTACACGTTATTTATAGATGTAGTGTTGAAGACTTTAAATATGTAGTATTAAATCTGATAAGCGCCGGATATGACAATAATTATTCAAGAGGGATAAAACCTAAAGTCGTTTTAACGAGAAAAGGATATACGTAAATTTATACCGAACGAATTTCGCATGTCGAATAAGATCCTTCGGCTTCGCTCAGGATTTGGTTATTTCGTAAACGCAATATACATTGTATCAGTCTGGCCGCATTCGATTTTACTCTTAGTTACAAAGTTTAATGCCTTAGGGTCGATATAATCAGGGTCCTGGTATTCTGCTTTTACCTTTACCCGCTTTGCAACATCTCCGTTAAGCGTTACGGTATATGTTTTTGTTTTCCCTACCAGCAGGTTACCCGATGGCATCCCGTCAACAGTTAAATTAATTTCAAACAATGAATTATTTGAAATAATAATGAAGGCATCACAAGCTTTATCTGCTTTGGCATTTTCAGAAAAGGCGAAATAAATCAATAAAACTGCTAAAGTGATTGAGAAGATTTTTAATAATTGTTTCATCATTATAATTAAATATTTCAGCAAAATTAGCATGAAACCGCATTACAAACAATAACCTTATTTAAGGAGCACAGCTTTACCGCTAAAATTGCCTTCATCGGTCAATAAATTATAAAAATAAACTCCGCTCGGCAAATTACCTGCATTCCATTCAAAATTGTAATCCCCTGCATTCCGGTAACCGCTTTCAAGAGTTGTAATGAACTCACCATTTGCGTTATATATTTCAAGCAAGATATGTGTCTTTCTGTATAACGAGTAGCGTATAATTGTAGAAGGATTAAACGGGTTCGGAAAATTTTGCTTAATTGAGTGCATTTGTTTGGGATAAGTAGTATTTGAAATAATTCCGACCAAAGACCTGGTATATTTTAAAAAGTTATATCCCCCGGCATAACCAATGCTGTCATTTAAAAGCTGGATAGTGTGTATGCTGCGTGCATTATTGTTCAGTTGGGTCCAGTTGTCTCCACCATTAGTAGTTTGCCACATACCGAATCCCCCGGCATGATTGGCAGTCCATCCTGTGAAAGCATTAACAAATCCTATAGGATCAAGCTCACCTGCAAAGCTCGGCAGGCTTTTTCTAACCCAGTTAATGCCTCCGTTTGTTGTCTTTATTACGGCTGGCAGCGAGCTGTAGTTTTCAATTGAGGCATAACCTGTTAGTGAGTTAATAAAAGTTATGTTCCAGGCATGTTCGGGCTGAACAAAAGATTTAAATCTTTTAACCCACGTATCTCCTCCATTGGAAGTGAACAGCACGACAGCACCTTCGCTGATTATATTGCTTCTTCCTACAATATAACCTGAATCGACTGTAAAAAATTTTACACCAACAAGCTGCGAAGCATATGCACCCATATCAATGTATTCAAAGGTGGCTCCTGCATCAGTGCTCTTGATAAGATTTGTAGGGCCGCTGTACTTGCCTGCGCCATAAAAAACATTATTGCCAACAACCGATATATCACAAATCCCCACCGGACGCGGGTTGATTAACGTATCAACTCTTACCCAGTTTGTTCCCGCATTAGTTGTTTTGTAAAGCAGTCCTTCAAGCGATCCAACCCAGCCAAGCTGCGGAGTATTAAAGGCAACACTTCTGAAATAAGGTTCATTTAATGAATCATTGTATTGCAGCTGAATAGTGCTGCCTCCGTCAGTGGTTCGGTATATTTTTTGCCCGTCGACAACCCAGCCTGTTATTTCATTTATAAAATAAAGG
>DASXTZ010000048.1:0-3527 GCA_036505135.1 Ignavibacteria bacterium | reverse complement strand
CAGGTTACGCAATCACTACTACCAATACACCGTATATTTTAAAAACAACAAACGGCGGGGATAACTGGTCAATTATCTTTACTGATAATAATATACAATTACTGAACATTACCTTTTTAAATAATAATACGGGCTTTGTTGGAAGAGGGTATACACCAAACGGTGACGCAATTTATAAAACCACTAATGGAGGGGCAAATTGGTCCCCAGTAAATACCCCAACTGACATAATACCTTTCGGAATGTTTGTATTAAACGAAGATACAATTTGGATTGCTGATAATGACGGGTTAGTAGGAGGGCTGTACAGAACACAAAACGGGGGAACAAGCTGGATAAGGCAGGTAAATTTAGGAGCACAGAACCCGGATAAAATATATATGTATAACAAAAATATTGGCTTTATGGCACACAGTCCGAATAGTCTTTACAAAACAACAAATGGTGGTTTTAACTGGGTTCCACTAACGGGAGGCGGATGGTCAGATATTTATTTTATAGATAGCTTAACTGGATGGAAAGCAAATACTGACATGAAGAAAACAACAGATGGCGGACTAAATTGGGTAACACAAACTCTGCCATATGGGGGCATAATTTTAAATACAGGTATTGCAAGCTTTACGGTGTTAAACAGGGATACTATTTTAGGGGTTGGTGGTAATGTGTTTTATGGGGGGGGAGAGTAAGAGGAATTTTATACAGAACTACTGATGGTGGAACAAACTGGCTATTTCAAATACCGGATACTTCATTTGGGATAGGTATTTTTTACAAAATTCAGTTTCTAACTAAAAAAATAGGATGGGCTTTTGGCCGTTCAAATATAATATTCAATTTACACACAAATATACACACAACCAACGGCGGCGACACAACTTTTTTAGTTGGAATAAAACAGGTCAGTTCGGAGATTCCTAAAGAATATAAGCTGTTTCAGAATTATCCAAACCCATTCAATCCAAAAACTATTATCAAATATCAAATATCAAAAGGCAAAAGTGATCACCGCCAGGGCGGGATGTTCCAAAAGGCAAAAGTAAAAATAACAGTTTATAACATAACAGGAAGAGAAGTAATTACTTTGGTAAACGAAGAACAATCAGCGGGAACTTACGAAGTGGATTTTTCAGGTTACGGCTATGCATCCGGCGTATACTTTTACAGAATCGAAGCAGAAGGAATGAATGGTAATAAGTTTATTGACGCGAAGAAGATGGTACTTGTTAAATAAAGAAAACGCTAAATGAAAAATTGTACGGGCAGCAGTCATTAAAAACTGCTGCCTTATTTTTTAATTAACTTCCGTTTCAACAGAGTCTCCTTGCAAAGTGACTCTGCGTAATAAAACCTCAGAGTCCTCCTGTGGAGAGACTCTGAGGGGACAGAAATTTAGAAAAAGTAAATGAAAAACTTTTATATTTCAGATGAGATTTTTTATTTGTTAATTTGTTTCTTAGAAATTTAATTAATGGCTCATTTTCAAACTTACAGGAAGCAATTCATATTCATATTGCTGTTTTTTGTCTTTTATTGCTTATTTCTAAGCTGGAGTTTTTTATTCCAGAATGTGGATGATGCTTATATATCATTCCGTTACGGCAGAAACCTTATGCTTGGCAACGGGCTTGTATATAATCCCGGGGAGCATGTGGAAGGGTATACAAACTTTTTATGGACAGTAATAACTGCGCCGTTTACTGTTATTAGCTTTGCAGATGTTTCTTTTTTTGCAATTATACTTTGCCTTTTAATTTCAATTTTAAATATAGCATCCCTGACAAAAATAGGAAGGCTGTTCAACAAAGATTTTCTCCCGTATACCAGCCTCATGGTTATTGTTCCTTCTCTTTTCCTTGCACTCGATAATTCAATTGCCTTTTGGGCTATAGGAGGTATGGAACCGCCGCTGTTTACCTTATTTATACTGGCTGCCGTTTACAGTTATTTCAGAATCACCGAAGGAAATAAGTACGTTTACTTTTTAGCTTTTAGCCTTATGTTTGTTACTTTAACAAGGCCCGAAGGAAACATGATATTTGTTATACTGTTGTTTCATTTTGTTCTTTTTAGAAAACACATTCCTGATTTCAAAAAGGTTTTTTTAAAATTATTACTTTTATATGCAGCTTTTTGCGTAGTCTATTATGGCTTTAAATTTTTTTACTATGGGCAGGTTATTCCCAATACATTTTATGCTAAAGGGGTGACAGATTTTAAAATGAATTTAGTTTTAGGCTCAAAATATCTTGCTTTGTGCGTGGGCACACGCTTATATATTTTCATCTTCATTGCATTCATACCTTTCAATCAATCATTAAAAAAATTTAAAGAATCTTTCCTGCTTTTGCTTTGCATAATATATGTTATTTATATTGTAATGGTTGGAGGGGACTGGATGATTGCAAACAGATTCTTTGTTCCAATACTTCCCCTTCTTTATATTTTAAGCATGGTTGGATTTATTCATTTATTAATAAAGCTTCAGAAGATTTACGGCGATATTAATAAAACAAAAAGATTTGCATACAGCGTAATAGGTGTTCTTTCTACGCTGCTTTTTGTTGCAACATTAAGCTTTCTTGAATACAGGCAGCTGATAATTGAAGATAACAACGCACGGTATGAAATGCAGTGGTCAATGTTTGGGAAATGGCTGAAAATGAACGTGCCTCCCGATACCCATATTGCTGTGGGGCCAGCCGGTAAGATACCGTATTATTCGGAATTGTATACAATTGATATGTGGGGTTTAAATAATTCCCACATCGCCGGGACAGAATCAAAACGACTGCAGGCAGGACATAAAAAATTTGATTTTGAATATGTTCTTTCTCTGAACCCGGAGTTTATCATAGGACATGCGGGATTCACAGATAAGGAGATGCCTGACAGGTATGAAAAATTCAATGCCCCTGAAGAAGAATATAAATGTTATGATATAGTCTTCCGTTTAAAAGAGGAATACAGGAAGAAATAAAATGCCGCAAAGTATAACCAGGGCGATGATACTTGCAGCGGGATACGGCACCCGTTTAAAGCCTCTTACCGATACACGTCCAAAGGCGCTAATCTCTTATAAAGGGAAGCCAATGATAGAAAATGTCATTATTAAAATTAAGAAGGCAGGAATAAACGAAATTACAATTAACACCCATTATCTGGCCGAAAAGATAAAAGAATATCTAGATAACAATAAATTCGGCGGATTAAAAGTAAACCTGACATATGAAAAAGAAATCCTTGGCACAGGCGGAGGGATTAAAAATGCAGCAGGTTATTTAAAAGGGTCGGCCAATTTTCTTGTCCATAATGTTGATGTTGAATCGGATATTGACCTTGCTGAATTAACGGAATTTCATCTGAAGAATAGCCCGCTGGCAACACTGGCAGTAAAAAAAAGAGATACCACACGGCCCTTATTAATAGATGAAGATAACAATTTGATTGGCAGAATAAGAGAAGGTAAGCAGCAGCTTCTTAAAGAAGTATCCGGTCCAATCAGCCAAATTTCCTTTTGCGGGGTA
>DASXTZ010000047.1:0-5363 GCA_036505135.1 Ignavibacteria bacterium | reverse complement strand
GAAAAAAGAAGTAAAATCGGTTATGAGTGATAATTCGGGATTTGGGGGACATAACACAGCGATTATTTTCAAAAAATTTGATGCTTAAAACATTCTGAGTCCGGTCATCGGGCAAAGAATCTAAGGATTAAAAATGAGTTTTTATGTTTATATTATGACTAACCGTTTAATAAACAATGAAAGACCCTTCACTTAATTCAGGGTGGAACAAAGCAATGTTTGGAATACTTAAGACCCTCAGAAAATTAGTCCCCATACTGGGGAGACGCAAAGAAGAAGACGACATATATTCCGCAATCGCCTCCTTCGATTTTAAAGCGTTCCAGGGAATTATCGGTTATGAGATAATCAATAAAAGACTGTTTATCAATGCTTTGATGCACCGCTCATTCCTGAAATCCGTCAAACCTTCCAATGGTTTTTCCCAAAGGGATGGATATCCAAAAATCAACTCAAATGAAAGGCTTGAATATCTTGGCGATGCCATTTTAGATTCTGTTGTTGCAGAATATTTATATAAGAACTTTCCGGAATCCGAAGAAGGTGACCTCACCAAATATCGCTCCGTTCTTGTTAACCAGCGCTTTCTTGCTGAAAGAGCTAAGGATATCGGCTTGCAGAAGTATCTGCTTGCAGCACCGACAGCTTTAAAATCCATTGAAGACGGTTATGATACAATACTTTCCGATGCTTACGAGGCACTGGTTGGCGCAATCTTTCTTGATAGGGGATATGAAGCAGCAAAAGAGTTTTTGAATAACCAGATCTTCAAGAAGCTGGATGTTAAGTGGCTTAACCAGTTTGATGAAAATTATAAAAGCAAGCTGCTGGAATATACGCAGGCTAATACAGATTTTATCCCTGACTATAAGGTAATCAACCAGGAAGGCCCCGAGCATAATAAACTGTTTACAGTTGAGGTTTCTATAAACCAGCGGGCACTTGGTATAGGCAAAGGAAGGACTAAAAAGCAGGCCGAGCAGGAAGCTGCAAGCAATGCTTTAAAGAATCTTGACGTTATTGAAAAGATGGGCTTGAAGAAAAAGAGAAAGATAAAAGAGTAAATAGTTCGTTTGTAATTCTGAGCGAAGCGAAGAATCTCATTAACGCAGGAAGTAAAACAACAAAAAAATTTTAAAAAATTAGATGTAAACTCGATAATTGAAAAGAGAAAAACAAATAACAGGTTGGTTAAAAGATAAAAAGATAAAATTAATTGAAAACTTTAATCCCAAATGGGTTGACTTAATTGATCGATACCAATTATTTGATAAAAATATAAAATATGATATATCTTATTGAATATGTATGTAGCTATTGCTTTAATGAGACCCTTCGCTAAAGCTCAGGGTGACAAAAAATTAAAAAATACTAAAATGAATACAAGATCCACATTCGCAGGAAGACATATTGGACCCGATGAGCATGATATTAAAAAAATGCTGGATGTTATCGGCGTATCTTCCTTAGACGAATTGATTAACGAAACAATCCCCGAATCTATCCGCATAAAAGCCGGGCTTGATCTTGGAGAAGCATTTTCTGAACAGGAGCTGCTTAGTCTTTTTAAAGAATATGCTGCTCAAAATAAATTATATAAAACCTACATTGGTTACGGTTATTACGGAACTTTCACACCCACAGTAATTCTGCGTAATATAATGGAAAATCCCGGATGGTATACACAATATACACCTTACCAGGCTGAAATTTCGCAGGGCAGGCTAGAGGCATTGATCAATTACCAAACCATGGTGATCGATCTCACAGGGCTTGAAGTTGCAAATGCATCGCTTCTCGATGAAGGAACTGCAGCAGCAGAGGCAATGCATATGCTTCATGCCGCAACTAAAAAGAAGAATGCAAATAAGTTCTTCGTATCCGATGAATGCTTTAAACAGACAATCGATATCTTAAAAACACGCTCGGCACCACGTGGTATCGAACTTGTTATTGGCGATTGGAAAACCGCAGAGCTTACAGATGATATGTTCGGGCTAATTGTGCAATATCCTTCCGGTGACGGCGAAATATATGATTACGCGGATTTCTTTTCAAAGGCAAAATCAAAAGGAATATTTTGTGTTACGGCTGCTGATATATTAAGCCTTACGCTGCTGAAAGCACCTGGTGAATTTGGTGCAGATGCTGCAGTGGGCTCAACTCAGCGTTTGGGTGTTCCAATGGGTTATGGCGGGCCCCATGCTGCATATTTTGCATGCAAAGATGAATTCCGCAGGCTAATTCCCGGAAGGATAATAGGCATTTCTATTGACAGGCATGGTAATAAAGCTTACCGTATGGCGCTCCAGACACGTGAGCAGCATATAAGGCGCGAAAAAGCAACAAGCAATATCTGCACTGCACAGGTTCTGCTCGCAATTATGGCAGGAATGTATGCTGTTTATCACGGGCCTGAAGGTATAAGAGAAATTGCCGGAAGAATTCATAACCTTACAAGATATCTTGATCTCGGGCTCAAACAGCTCGGTTTTAAACAGGTTAACAAATATTATTTTGATACTCTTAAAATTGATATGGGGTCAACACTGAACTTTGAAATGGTTCGCGACTGGTTTTCAAGAGAGAACATTAACCTGCGGTTTTATGATAACAGGTATGCCGGCATAAGTCTTGATGAAACTACTTTGCAGGAGGATGTTGACCGGATATTAAATATTTTCAGCGGCGGCAAATCAGTTCAGGTATCTACAAACGGAGCCGACCTTCCGGACAGCTTAAAACGTAAGTCGAAATATTTTACTCATCCTGTATTTAATACTTATCATTCCGAAACAGAGATGATGCGTTATTTGAAGAAACTGGAAAATAAAGACCTCGCATTGAACAGGGCAATGATCCCGCTTGGTTCGTGCACTATGAAGCTTAACGCAGCAACGGAAATGATACCCGTTACATGGCCCGAGTTTGGCAGCCTGCATCCGTTCATTCCCGAACACCAGGCAGAAGGATATAAATATATCTTCCGTTTGCTCGAGAGGGGGCTTGAAAGAATAACAGGATTTGAAGCAGTATCGCTGCAGCCAAACTCCGGAGCGCAGGGTGAATATACAGGCCTGATGGTTATCCGCGAATATCATAAATCCCGAGGTGAAGGACACCGAAATGTAGTTTTGATACCGGCTTCGGCACATGGTACAAATCCTGCAAGCGCTGTTATGGCAGGAATGAAGGTGGTTGTAGTAAAAACTACTGAACATGGTGATATTGATGTGGCTGACCTTCGCGCGAAAGCTGAACAAAACAAAGATTCACTTGCTGCGCTTATGGTAACATACCCTTCAACACATGGTGTATTTGAAGAAAGCATACAGGAAATTTGTGACATAATACATAACAACGGCGGACAGGTTTACATGGATGGCGCTAATTTAAATGCACAGGTAGGTTTGACAAATCCAGCTGCTATCGGCGCTGATGTTTGCCACATTAATCTTCACAAAACCTTCTGCATACCGCATGGCGGAGGCGGACCGGGAATGGGGCCTATCGCCGTTGCTAAACACCTTGCTCCGTTTCTGCCCGGTCATCCGCTGATAAAAGTGGGGGGCGAAAAAGCTATTACCGCTGTTTCTGCCGCACCATGGGGAAGCTCAAGCATACTGCTTATTTCACTTGCTTACATGCTTATGATGGCAGGAGAAGGGCTAACCCAGGCTTCAAAAGTAGCTATTCTAAATTCAAATTATATTAAGGCAAGACTTGAAAAACACTACCCCGTTCTATATTCAGGTAAGCATGGCTGGTGCGCTCATGAATTAATGTTTGATATGCGCGATTTTAAAAAGACTGCAAATATTGAAGTTGAAGATATTGCCAAGCGGCTAATCGATTACAGTTTCCACGCACCAACAGTATCATTCCCGGTTCCGGGCACATTTATGGTTGAGCCTACCGAAAGCGAATCGTTATATGAGCTTGATAGGTTCTGCGATGCAATGATTGCAATCAGGCAGGAAATTGCTGAAATAGAAAAGGGCGAGGCTGATAAGGAAGATAATGTTTTAAAGAATGCGCCGCATACTGCCGAAGATGTGTCTTCTGATGAATGGAAACATAAATATTCACGCAAAAAAGCAGCTTACCCGATAGAAAGCCTTAAAGATAATAAGTTCTGGGCAAGCGTAGCAAGAGTTGATAATGCTTATGGCGATAGAAACTTCATGTGCGCTTGCGAACCGGTCGAGAGCTATCAAGCAGTTGAAGGTTCATAAAATAAAAGTAAAATGTTAATAAAACACAAAGGGCCGGATAAATCCGACCCTTTTGTGTTGTATCTCCTCCTGAAAATTAATTCATCTATTTATATGTATATTCTCTTCTGTACTTTTTTATTTGTTCATCGTAAAATTCATATTTATCATCGCCCCCAAGCTCATAATAAAGGTCCTTCCAAAAGGGATTATTTTCATCGATCCACTTCAGCTTGTCATTTTTCTTCATCGATTTAAAAAACATGTCCCACTCGATTGCATTATCGATATTCTCAAATTTTGCCCAATAGACCAGTTTTTTTATTGAGTGCTTTTTAGTGATACCGCTTAATAAACCATTGCGGTGTTCATAAACGCTTCTTATAATATTGTTTGTAAAAGCGCTGTAAAGCATTCCGTGCTTCTTACTTGCAAGGACGTAAACATAAAAATTAGTCATAGTAATTTTTTAAGAGTTTAAAAAAATATTGTTTTCTCATAGCCGGAGCAAATATGTTCAACAAATTTGTATATAGTCACCCCCTAAAACAGTGAAATTTTTCCCGTTTTTTGTGCAAAAATCGATACATTTTCGAAAAATTTGATTTAAAATTAATTTTGTTGAGAATCAAAATATTGGGATTTTGAAATAAAGAAAGGCATTCGCCAACCGGCGAACGCCTTAAAGTGGAGGTAAAATAAAATGAGGTTTCTGAGGAAATAATCAATGAGGAAATTAAATCCTCGCACTCTTCTCATAATATATTAGGATAATGAATTTAACGAAATAAAGGTTCCGCATAAAATTATGAATTTTCAGCATTTTTACTAAAATCGTAATGACTTAAAAATAATAATAACACATATTATTTTGCCTGCAATGAACGATATTCTTTCAAAAACAAGGTCTTACCTGGGCTTAAAGCGAAATGTAATTCTTGTACTTTTGCTTACTATAATAATGATAATGAGCGAACGCTTATGGGAACGCTTTCTGCCAAAATATCTTGAAGGAATTGGAGCCTCATATATAGTTCTCGGTGGTCTGGGATTTCTTACAAATTTGGTAGGTGCATTTTGGGCGTTAAACGGCGGATATGTTTTTGATAAGTTTGGTCCGAAAAGATCATTTGTAATTTTCAATGTGCT
>DASXTZ010000046.1:0-7351 GCA_036505135.1 Ignavibacteria bacterium | reverse complement strand
AATCAGGCATTAAAGGATGCAATAGCAAATCTTAATATGGCAATTAAAGAAAGCAAAGCTTCAATTAAGCAATTTACCTTGCCAAAGATATGGGGAAACTATATACAGATAACCCAGCTTTTCCAAAATCTGATAGCCAACGCAATTAAATACCAGGGTGAAAGCACCCCATCAATTGAAATTTTTGCTGAAAAGAAAGATAATATGTGGAAGTTTGGTGTAAAAGATAACGGTATTGGAATTGAACAATGGTTTTCTGAAAGAATATTTATTGTTTTTCAGAAACTTCACGACCATAGAAAGTATCCCGGTTCAGGGATAGGCCTGGCTCTGTGCAAACGTGTTGTTGAAAAGCATGGGGGAAAGATATGGTTTGAGTCAGAGGTTGGAAAAGGCACAACATTTTTCTTCACCTTTCCGGTGATGGAATCAAAAGGAAAAAAGAAACAAATTGCTTAGATTTAAATCTTTTATTTTTTTGCACCGAAGCTCCGCTTCAAAACAAGATAAAAACTAACTTTAAATAATTTAATTTATGGAAAAAAAATCTGGTTTCATAACTCTTGGTGTAATACTTTCCTTGGGACTGATTATTGCCGCTTTAATAATGGGCAATACATGGAGGAAAGTTTCAAGAAGCAATGTTACAATTACCGTTACGGGCTCGGCTCAGAAGAATATACGTTCGGATTTTGCAACATGGTCAGGAAATTTTTCTAATGAATCAAACCAGCTTACAGATGCCTACAAAAAACTGCAGGAATCAAGTGCAAAGGTTAAAGATTATTTGATTTCTAAAGGAATCGGTGAAGATAAAATAAAATTCAGCTCAGTTAATACTATGACGCTATATGTTCAAAATTCTCAGGGTATGAATACAAACGTTATTCAGGGCTACAGAGTAACACAAGATGTAACTGTATCTTCCAACGATGTTGACAAAATTGACCAGCTTTCCCGTGAAGCAACAGAATTAATTCTTCAGGGTGTTGAATTTAATTCAAATGCTCCTGAATTCTTCTATACCAAGCTTAGTGAGCTAAAAGTTGAAATGATAGGGCTTGCTTCGAAGGATGCTAAAACCCGCGCTGAACAAATTGCACAAAGCACCGATAACAAAGTTGGCGAAGTTCGCTCATCCAGAATGGGAGTCATTCAAATAAATCCCGTTAACTCAACAGAGGTTTCCGATTATGGGGTTAACGATACATCATCTTTAGAAAAGGTAATTACAGCAGTTGTTACGGTAAGCTATTCTATTGAGTAAATTTATGAACTCAACTCTCTCTTAAGGGCTTCACGTTCAATTTCCAGCTGTTTTATTTTTTTCTCGATAATATCAAGCTCTTCGGGCATTGAGTCAATTTCTATTCGCAGCTTGCTTGCCGCCTCATCTATTAAATCTATTGCCTTATCGGGCAAAAATCTGTCGGATATATAGCGGTGTGATAATGTTGCAGCAGCTACTATAGCAGAATCTGTAATTCTCACTCCGTGATGAATTTCATACTTTTCTTTTAACCCACGAAGGATTGAAATGGTATCCTCAACAGAAGGTTCATCAACAATGACCGGCTGGAATCTTCTCTCAAGTGCAGCATCTTTTTCGATATATTTCCTGTATTCATCCAGCGTTGTAGCGCCTATGCAGTGCAGCTCTCCCCTGGCAAGTGCAGGTTTAAGAATATTGGCAGCATCCATTGCGCCTTCGGTTTTCCCCGCTCCGATTAACGTATGCAGTTCATCAATAAATAGGATTATCTGGCCTTCACTTGCTTTAATTTCATTCATTACCGCCTTAACCCGCTCTTCAAACTGTCCTCTGTAGCTTGTGCCTGCAATTAAGGCGCCCATGTCAAGCGCCACAATCGTTTTTGACCTCAGGCCTTCTGGAACTTCATTATTAACAATTCTAAATGCCAGCCCCTCAGCAATTGCAGTTTTACCAACTCCCGGTTCACCAACCAGTACCGGATTATTTTTTTTTCTCCTTGAAAGAACCTGCAGAACTCTTCGTATCTCATCTTCCCTTCCAATTACCGGGTCAAGCTTGCCTTGCCTTGCTAACTGATTTAAATCCCTGCCGTATTTTTTCAATGCCTGGTAAGTTTCTTCAGGGTCCTGCGAGGTAACTCTTTGGGCACCACGAATATCCTTAAGGGAGCTTAGAATATTTTCCCTGTTAACACCCTGCTGGCGAAGCAGCTTTCCTGCCTCACTGTTATCTTCAGACAAAGCGAGGAGTATGTGTTCAATGCTTACAAATTCATCCTTAAGCCTGCCAGCTTCTTTAAAAGCATCATCGAATACTTTCTGTAAGTTATTCGAAAGATAAACATTGGAGCTGGCAACACCAGAAACTTTCGGGAGCTTCTCGATCAGAGAATTTACTTTTACTCTGATAATATCCGTGCTGCCTGATATTTTTTTTATAATTGAAGATGCCAGTGAATCAGGCTCCTGAACAAGAGCTGCGAGTAAATGAGTATTATCTATCTGCTGATTAGAATATGAAGCTGCAATTTCGCTGGCTGCCTGAACTGCCTCCTGAGCTTTTAATGTAAATTTGTTAAAATTGATTGCCATTATAAACTAATTACATAACAAAATAATTCTGTAAAAATTTCCGAACAATGAATTAAAAAACCACCCGTGTTTAAGGTGGCTTAAAAATTCACAAAAAATTTTAGCATAAGACCTATTTCAAAAGCACCGTTCTTAATATTTTAATATCATTACCTGCACCAATTTTTATAAAATAAACACCGCTTGGAAGCCCGTCAGCATTCCAATCAATTTCATATTCGCCTGCCTTAAGCTCTCCATTAGCAAGAACTTCAATCTCCCTGCCAATTAAATCATAAACTTTTGCAATAACCACTTCATTTTTTGGCAATCCAAACTTAATCTTAGTAGAAGGGTTAAATGGATTTGGATAGTTTTGATTAACAAAAAATTCCTTTGGGATTATACTTGAAATAGGATTAATTCCTATTAAGCCACGTATAAACGTAATGATAAAACTTGTTGTAGTAGGATTTAAAGAGTCAAGCTGTGAATAAGATTTAACCAGCCACTTGCCTCTTAAAGAATCACCGGTAGTAATTCCAAATGCCGCTATAATAGAATCAATCCTTCCTTTTGTGATAGTTAAAACCGAATCTGACCCTGAATTATTTGAAAACTGGTTATAAATAGGGGCATTTCCAAAAGTATTAAGAAACCATTTGTATTTTATTTCAGGTAAGTTTCCTGTTTTAGACCATGTAAAATAAATTTTAGAAGTATCGCCCGGCGATACGTAAATTCTTTCGAATAGGGGAGGCGATATCATATTAAACAACTGCAGTGTAGGACGTATTTGAAAAACACTATCACTTATATCATTGTTTGCAGGATTTCCGCTTTCACTCACTCTTACTCTGGCCTGCGTTGTTGTTGGCATATAAGGAGCCTGCCAGGTAATGTTTCTTAGGGTGGCGCTTACATTATTTTGTATTACTTGCCATGAAGAGCCATTATTTGTTGAATATTCAATATTAACATTACCCGTTATTGATGTTCCCCAAATTATCAAAACAGCGTTACCGGATCTGTAAATTTCCCCGCCGTTTGGTTTTGCAACGAAGAAGCCGGTTAAAGATTGAATACAGGATGCATTTTCGGCTGAATTTCTTATTAAATCCGTTGGCAAAGGGCCAAATCCCTGAACAAGAGAGATTGAGCCATTTAAATGACAATAGCTCATTATTGTCCCGATTCTTGGAATTGGGGGCCCGGTATAGCATCCTCCTTCGGTAGCGTAACAGGAATCTATAGGCCCTCCCGGCCAGCCGCAATTATGTGTATGAGGCGAGCCAAAATTGTGCCCTGTCTCATGCGATACTACCATCACATCCCATGAATAAGCAGGTAAATTATTAAACACCCCATCTATATTGCTGAATGCGTAGCCATAACCGCCGGCAAGATTAGCGCATAAAACATTCAGCCATGCAATGCCGCCTAAATTTCCCGGGCGGGTTGTAATGTAATGTGCTATTGTTCTGGGTGTCCCTTGCATATTTGCATTCCAATAGTTTCGAAACTCATTCAATAACGCATTTGAAGTTGTCCCCGTATAAGGATCATTAATATCAGTCCATACACGCAGGTAAGTTACAACCAAACGCACGTTTATATCGCGAACATAAACAGCTGAAACCGTTGACATGAGAGAAAGTAAATAAGTAGAAGTATTTTGAACCGTTCCAAACCTTGTGAATGTTTCATAATCAGATTCGACAGCGATATCGGCTCTTAGCAAATTACTGGATGCAGGCGAAAAGTTTCCGCTTATAGAATTTTGCAATTGCCTGATACGCTCCGGGATCTCAAAGGCATCACTTCCACAATTAAAATGTCTTTCTGTTTTTAATCTCGAAGTCTGATATAGTATATATTCTGATGTGGTTGATGTTTCAGATAGCTTTCCCAGAACATAGATATCATTTCCACTGTTGACCAGCCCTACAATTCTATCATTGCTGAAAGTGACTGAAACTAATGAATTATTAATTCCTTCAACCTTTCCCATATAGCTAACCAACTTATCTTTCAGGCTAATAGGAACATCACCTTTTGCCGTTCCTGAAACAATTTTTGTATTCGCATCAGTAATATCAAATCTTTCTAAAATAAGCTCAGTTGTTCTGTTTACTGCAAACGGAAATGAAATATTAATTTTATTTTCTTTCCTGCTAATAATTTGCTGCAGCTGATTCTTATCAATATTCAGAATTACAGCACCTTCAACAGAGTTCTTTACCCATTCCGGCTGCGAACTGGTCTTTTCACCGTTAACAGAAAAGAGCAGATTGTAAGAACTTTGTGAAAGAACATTTACAGATATCAAGATAATATATGCAACAGCAAAGAAAGCACTTTTGTGTATTTTGTTTTTCATAAAAATTATTAAGAAAGTTTTACTTTTGGATCAAGAAATGCGTAAACAATATCAACAAGCATGTTAATAATAGTAAAAATTACTGCAGTAAACAACACAGTACCTTGTATCATAGGGAAATCGAGAGAAAGAATGGAATTTATTGCAAGCAGGCCAATACCGGGCCAGTTAAAGATGTATTCAATAAAGAATGCTCCCCCAAGAAGTGCTGCAAGCCATGCACTTATTGTGGTAATAACCGGGTTCAAAGCATTTCTTAACGCATGCTTTATTATAACTTTCCACTCACTCACCCCTTTTGCTCTTGCAGTTCTTACAAAATCCTGGTTCAGAACATCCAGCATGCTTGAACGGGTTAGCCGGGCAATAATAGATAAAGGCCTTAAAGCAAGAGTTATCATCGGCAAAACAAGATATATAATTCCATTATTTACATAACCTGAAACCGGAAACCATTTTAGCCAAACACCAAAAATTAAGGCCATTATTAATCCAAATGCGAATGATGGAAATGAAATACCGAACAGCGCAAATATCATTGCAAGATTATCTGAAATAGTGTAAGGCTTGACAGCTGATATAACACCAATAATAATTCCGACTATTGAAGAAATTATTAATGCAGATACTGCAAGCAAAGCTGTGGCCGGAAACGTTTCCAGGATGGTTTTTAAAACATCGCGGTTTGAAGAATACGAGCGGCCTAAATCTCCCTGCACTGCTTTAGCTATGAACCTGCCGTACTGAACATATATGGGGTCATCCAATCCAAGCTGTTTCCTGACGGCTTCAATTGAAGCAATATCCGCTCTCTGTCCAAGCATAAGCCTGGCCGGATCCCCCGGGATCACATACATTAAAGAAAAAGTTACTGTTATCACTCCAATTATTATCAGAATTGAATACAGTAACTTTCTAACGATAAAAGTTAACATAAATAATTTTTATTGCTTCGCCGTTAAATGAATCTTTACAAAATTTGATTAATGATTAGATTCCCCCTTTGGGAGAATGTTTGCAATAGATCACTTTATTACACGCCTTGCAGTAACGAAACGGCCGCTATAGTAGTCTTCGGTTAAGGAGCTTGTCTTTACTCCGCCGCTTGAAGATGAATGAGCAAAAACACTTTCGCCTAAGTAAATACCTACATGTGATATTCTGTGCCCAATCGTATTAAAAAAAATAAGATCACCAAACTGCAGATTTTCTCTGCTAACCTCTTCCCCAACGGTTGACTGCATAATAGAAGTTCTTGGTAAATCGATATCCAGTGCATATTTCATTACCCTCTGAACAAAAGCCGAACAATCAATTCCGCTTGTAGACATTCCACCCCACAAGTATGGAGTATTCATGAGTTCAATTATTTTGATCATTAATGCATCTCTATCAACAGTGGGATTGGAGTATTCGGAAACAATGTTTGTTAAGGTTTCCAGATTAGACTGGTCAATCAAACTTTTTTTCTGAATACCGCTTAATGAAGCGACTTCCTCCCGTTTTACTTTTTTGTTCTTTGTAACGCTGTACTCGCCATCAGAATTTGAAGCGGAACAACCAACCCAGCTCATCAGAAACAATAATAGAATTGTTAATGTGAGCAGTCGAGCTTTTTTTGTCAATAAAATACCCTCCTTTCAAAGAGAATTTAGTTTTTGATTATTATTTGCCTATAATGGGCTAATTTATATTATAAAATTAAGCAATCTTATTCTTTAATAAAATACCCAAAATCATTTATTTTAAATATACTTGTAATTTATGCAGGCTTAAATTAAGCATTTAAATTTTTTATAGCTTATTTATCAAACCATGCATAGCGCATATTAACCCTGTGCATCGGGTCAAGTGCAAAACCCCTTACATATGACTGCACAAGACGATAATCTTCATCGTAATAAATAAAAAGAACAGGAGCATCGTTGACCGCTAATTGCTCAGCTTCATGATAAATTTTGTTTCGTTCGGTTATATCGGTTGTTGTAATTGCTTTTTCAAAAAGTTCATCATATTTAGGGTTTTTATAGCGGAAGCTGTTTATCGGACTCTTTTCTTTTGGGTCGTCGGGTACATTTTTTCCATAAAACAGGTTCAGGAAAGTTTCCGGGTCCGGATAATCAGCAATCCAGCCCAGCCTGTAAAAATCAGCCCTGCCCGCATCTATATTATCGAGGTGCTGTGCAAACTGTAATAACTGAAGCTTAACAGTAACACCTATTTCCTTCAACATGCTTTGTATTGCCTCTGCAAGCTGTGTATTTCTTCCGCCGCCTTCATTAATATTGAGCGTAACTTCAGGAAAGCCATTCCCACCCGGGAAGCCGGCTTCTCTCATTAGCTGTTTTGCTCTTTCAATGTCAAATGAATAACCTTTAATGCTCTTAGCATCATAATCAGGCATTA
>DASXTZ010000045.1:0-4279 GCA_036505135.1 Ignavibacteria bacterium | reverse complement strand
GCCGCCTTCCTCTTTTACCGATAGTCCGGGGGGAAATTACCAGAATAACTCTGATTATAATATGACTATGTTAAGCGCTATTAATGTTTCTAATTCACAGGTTATTTATTTATCATTTTATCATCGTTATGCCACTGAGTTAAATCACGATTTTTGCTTTGTTGAAGTTTCAAGCAATAATGGAAGCTCATGGCAAACAGTTTCTCAATACACTGGAACCCTTTCAGCCTGGACACCGCAGACATTTGACATTACAAGATACGCAAATTCTTCAAGCCAGGTAAAGATAAGGTTTAGACTGCTAAGCGATGTTTCGACAACAGGTGACGGCTGGTATGTTGATGATATAGTGTTAACGATTTTTTGCACCGGCCAATTTGTTGGAATATTGAGCAACAATAATTTACCCTCTGTTTTTTTTCTTAAGCAAAACACACCGAACCCATTTAACCCGTTAACACAGATAAAATACGGGATTTCAAAAGAAGGGTTTGTCAAAATAACAGTGTTCGATGTCCTGGGCAGAAAAATTTTGAGCTTGGTTGACGGTAATCAAAAACCAGGGACATACGAGGTTGAGTTCGACGGAACTAATTTTGCCTCAGGACTTTATTTTTATAAGTTAGAAGCAGGAAACTTTACAGACGTAAAGAAGATGATATTGATAAAGTGAGTAACTAAATACAGAAATCAGCGGAAATTGCAGGTTAGGTTAAGCTAAACTTCTTAAAAACATGTAATTACTTGCTAAGGATTTCAAGTAGTTTTTTTCATTAAATATTGCATGTTCATTACAATTGATTTAACCCGCTAATTTCTTTATTTTTCTTTTTTTAAGAAAATAAACTTCAAAAATAACAGGCCCAAAATGAAACTTTATAAACGAACATTTTTTACAATTTTTGCTTTATCTTTAATTTGCGTTTTATCTTTTCTTACGTTTAACGCATTTAACTATGAAACTAAAACCGTAACTCAGCAGCCGAAGTTTTCACAAGTTCGAATTTTTGCAGTATCTGAAAATGATATTCAGAAAATGATGAATGCAGGTTTATTCATTGATCATGCTATAAGAAAACCAGGTCAATTTATGGATGCGTGGCTTTCTGACTATGAAGTCAGCCAGTTAAATCAATCTGGTGTTCCTTATCAAGTTCTTGTTGAAGATTGGATGGAATACTACAATAGCCAGCCAAAGATGACACAGACAGAAGTTGATGTGCAGATGCGGCAGGTTTACGAAAAGGATAATATAACTCATTCCATTTATGGTACAATGGGCGGGTATATGACATATACTGAAGTGGTTGCTAAGCTGGATTCTATGAGACTTCAGTATCCGCAGTATATTTCTGCTAAGTTTTCTATCGGAACAACCATTGAGAACAGGACTATGTGGGCAGTCAGAGTTACTAAAAATCCTGATGCTCCCACAGGCAGACCGGAAGTTTTATATCATGCGTTGATACATGCCCGTGAGCCTGAAAGTATGGAAACACAGTTTTATTACTTTTACTGGCTTTTTGAGAACTATAATACTGATCCTGTTGCAAGATATATATTAAACAACAGAGAAATTTACTGGGTACCTGTTTACAACGCTGATGGATACGTATATAACCAAACAACAAATCCAAATGGAGGCGGTATGTGGAGAACCAACAGGCACTTTACCAGCGGGAGCTGCGGGCCGGTTGATCCGAACAGAAATTATGGCACCTACCAGTTCTGGAATTCTCCAAACGGCGGATCGAGCACAAACGAATGCAGCGGCGGGCAGGGAACTTACCGCGGCACCTTACCCTTTTCAGAGCCTGAAACAAATAATATGAAGAATTTTGTAAATTCAAGAAATTTCAATACAGCCTTTGGTGCACATACCTATGGCAATTACTTAATAAAACCCTGGTGCTGGCAGGATCCTATTGGTACACCTGACGATGCTATGTTTAATGTATTTTTGGCTGATATGAAGGCATCTAACCCGACTTACACGACAGGTTTTCCATCTCAAACAGTTGGTTATTTTGTCAGAGGTGGTGCGGATGACTGGTATTATAATGACTCTGCACACACAGGCCATCATATTTTTGGTATTACTCCCGAAACCGGAACTACATTCTGGCCTTCGCAGTCGCTGATTCTTCCGCTTGCACAAGGAATGCTGTTTAACAATCAGTATATGTCATTGATTGCAGGTCCATATGTTAATTACGTAAGCTCTGCATTTAACCAGCCTTCATACACTCCCGGAGGCTCCGGTAACTATAAAGTTAGATTCAGAAATAAAGGCGTGATGGTTGCCAACAATACAAAAATTATATTAACACCAAACAGCACGTATGTAACTATACCAACACAACAATACACATTTAACGTTGGGGTATTCCAGTTGGATAGTGCTTCCTTTAATTTTACTGTATCGGGCGGTGCACCAAACAATTGCTATATACCTGCAATTTTAACTATTAAGCTTGATACTGCAACTATTTATTCACAAGGTGTTTATATTCCTGTAGGCACTCCAACAGCTACTACGGTATTCACTGATAACGCGGGCACTTTTTCCAACTGGACAACAAATGGCCAATGGAATATAACGACAACACAGTTTAATTCACCTCCGTCTTCATTCACCGATAGCCCGGGAGGGAATTATGGCAACAATATCGATGTATCTATGACTCAGGCGGCTCCTGTTAATCTTTCCAGCTCGCCGGTAGTTTATTTGTCATTCTATCACCGATATACAACTGAGGTGGGCTATGATTTTTGCATGGTTGAAGTATCAAGTGATAATGGGACTTCATGGCAAACAGTTACCCAATACAGCGGAACACTTTCAACCTGGACCCAACAGACTTTTGATATTTCTAATTATACTAATTCGTCCGGCCAGGTGAAGGTTCGTTTCAGATTGACCAGCGATGCTTCATTAGTCTATGACGGCTGGTATGTTGATGATGTTGTAATTACAACATATTGCGTCGGAACTCCATTGGGTATAAGCGGAAACAATAATATTCCGGATAGGTTCTCTCTTGAACAGAACTATCCGAATCCATTTAACCCAAAGACTCAGATAAAATATGCACTGGCAAATGCTGTTGATGTGAAAATTACCGTATTTGATATACTTGGCAAGGAAGTTGCAGTTCTGGTAAATGGGAAACAAAATGCAGGCAGGTATGAGATCGAATTTGATGCAACAAATTTTGCATCTGGATTATATATCTATAAGATAGAAGCCGGCAGCTTTTCTGACATAAAGAAAATGATGCTGGTGAAGTAAATTTCATTCATTTGATGATTTATTGTCATTAGTGAATATGTTTTTGTTAAGGGTCCGCCTTTCGGCGGACTCGGTTTTTATAAACCAAATCTATGTATATGTTTAATAAACTCAAACCATTTTTTATTTTATTAACTGCTATTCTAACGGCGATTTCTATTTCTTTTATTTTGAGAGGGAACTCTAATGGAGAAAGTTCCGGCACCAGTAATTTACTAAATGATATGAAGCGTAATTGCGGAACTGTTGAACACATGGAAATGAAGCTTCGAAATGACAATGTTTATAAAAGATATCTTGAAGAAATTGAAAAATATATTGAACAATATGCAAAAAATAATAAAAACCAAGATAATCTTGTCATAACAATCCCAGCTGTTGTACATGTTGTTTATAATATAAATAACCAGCAGCAAAATATTTCGTATCAGCAGGTTTTAACACAGCTGCAGGTAATGAATGAAGATTTCAGGAGACATAACAGGGATACTATAAATACCCCGCCTCCGTTTAAGCCGCTTGGTGCTGATATTCAGGTAGAATTTTGTCCCGCCAGAAGGGATCCTTCCAATAACCCTTCAATCGGAGTGACAAGAACTGCAACAACTGTAACTGAGTTTGGCCTGGATGATGCAGTAAAGTTCAATGCCACAGGCGGGCATGATGCCTGGGATAGGGATAAATATTTAAATATCTGGGTGTGTAATCTTCAGGCTACACTGCTGGGATACGCGGAGTTTCCCGGAGGCCCTGCATCAACAGATGGGGTGGTAATCGATTACCAGGCCTTCGGAACTATTGGAACAGCGGCTTCTCCGTATAACCTTGGCAGGACAGCAACACACGAGGTTGGCCACTGGCTAAATCTGTATCATATATGGGGCGATGATAACGGTGCTTGCTGGGGTTCTGATCAGGTTGATGATACCCCAAACCAGGCCTCGGAATTTTATGGCTGTCCAAGTTATCCGCGCCTTGATGCGTGTT
>DASXTZ010000044.1:0-3166 GCA_036505135.1 Ignavibacteria bacterium | reverse complement strand
ACTTTTTCCCCGGGTATAATTTCTTGTGAATATTCTTATAGGTTAGCTTTTCATTATCAAAACCGGGATAAAATTTTTGCAGCTGTTTTAATAGGGGCATGCAATTCTTGCCGCTGTGGAAATAAGGCGATGCAACAAATTTCTCAAATTGCTTCATTTCCTCTTTCGAAAATGTCCGCAAAATATTTATAAGCTTTGTATCCTTCAATTTCCCGGTTAGTTGTATTGTCCGTAAAATCCTAAGAAATTTAACTAAAATCAACAATAATAATATGATTTATATCTCAATTGCGGTTAGTTTCAATAAAAAATTTCTTTGCATTACCCTGTATCGGTTTTATATGTTTGCTCGCGTGCACAAAAAGTGCACTTAAATTAAACCGAAAATTTTAATGGAAACTAACAAAAACGGCCGGTTTGACAAAAACGAAAAAATCTCCAAAGGATACAGGCTTAAAATAGCGACCCATGATAAAATAAAAGAATTGCAGATGATGACTGGCAGCAGCCAGGATAAGGTTATCAGCAGAGCCATAAGATTTTATTCAAAAAAAATTCAATCAAATCAAACAGGAGAAAATAAAAAATGAGATACTTAAAATTAACCATGGCCTTAGCCATTGTTTTTGCAATTCAGATGCCATTTAGTCAGCAAAAAAATGACAGCACTGATATTAATTATTACAATAAAATGCGAGATAGCCTGAAGAATGAGTATATGAAGCAATACCGGGAGACGAATAAAAAAATGAAGGAGCAGGAGGAAAATAAAAGAGGGCTCGGCAGCAGCTTTTTCAGCTTACACCTGGATATAATTTTCGGAGTGGGCTTTTCGAATACAGAATTTGACATAAATAATGATACAACCGGCTTAAGCAATGCTGAATCTAAAACCGGTCCTGTGCTGGGTTTAAATATAGGTTTTAATTTAATGGGCATTGCCCTCGGAACAGGGTTTAACTATTCATCCAAAGGATTTCAATCCGGCAGCTCTACACCATACAACGCAAATTATCTTAACATACCGCTGCTCTTTGCTTTCAATTTTAATATAAGCAAAGTGGAAATTGATTTGGCAGCAGGTCCCTATGTCGGGATTTTGCTGTCAGAGGATAAGAACGAATATTATGCTTTGAAAAACATTGATCTTGGATTAACAGGCAGTGTTCAGGGAACTTATTTCTTCAACAGGTTTATGGGCGCATTGCTTGGAGTAAAGTATGAGCATGGTGGTCTTAATGGCTTACTAGAGGAAAATGGCATGAATGATTATGTCAGCTCGGTAAAAACCCGCAACTGGTTTGTTTATTCAGGAATAAAATTCATTTTATAAATAAATTTTAAAGGAGTAATAAAAATGTTGAATGAAATGAAATCCGGATTTTTATCGGGAAAAACAAAAATAATGACAATTTTATTTTTTGTGATAAGTTTTACCAGTTTTTTATTTTCACAGCCTGTTGAAGAGTGGATGAATACAAACGGGCAATATCCATACGTGATTTCCAGTAATAGAGGAATTATTTTAGAAGTAGATGATAGAGGAAATTCGTATGTCATGGGCATAAATTATAACGGAGGGTATAACATATTTACTGTTAAATACGATATAAATGGTAATTTGCTGTGGAGTAACGATAACAATTTAGGCAATTGGATAACGCAAAGTTTTTGCATGAAGCTGTACGGAGGTTATTTGTATGAGAGTTATACTTACAATTCAACTTTAATCACAAAAAAATATGATGCTGATGGTAATTTAATCTGGACTGTCAACTATAACTACGTTGGCATTGCTTACCCAATGGCAATTACTTCAGATAGGTCTGGTAATGTTTATATAGCAAGCACAGGGGAAACATTTACAAATACAACAGATTTTGAAATTATTAAATATGATCAACAGGGTAATCAGGTATGGTTTGCGTATTATAACGGCCCCGGTAATTATTTTGAAGAACCCGGCGACATTAAAGTTGATAGAGCCGGAAATGTATATGTAACAGGAACAAGCTGGGGCGGGGATTCAACACAATCAGATTATGCAACAATTAAAATAAACGTAAACGGGGTAACTGAATGGGTACAGCGCTACAACAGTCAATATAACCAGGCTGAATTACCAACCTGCCTTGAATTAGGCGTCAGCGGCATTTATGTAACAGGTCTTAGCTGGAGAAATAATAATAAACCGGAATTTGCCACAATTAAGTACGACAACAACGGAAATCAATTATGGGAACAAAGATATAATCATTCAAACGAGTGGCACAGGGCTTTGGGACTCGCAATTGATCATTCTGAAAATGTTTATGTAACCGGGGGCGATTATAACAAAATAGCCGTAATCAAATATAATACAAATGGAATAGTTCAGTGGGTAAATACCCGGGACGGTGAAGCAGGTTATGGGATTACCCTTGATGACCGGCAAGATGTGTACGTTACAGGTAATGTTAATGTTAACAACGGTATTACTGATGGTATAACAATAAAGTATGATAGATTTGGTAATCAACTCTGGGAAGCGTTTTACGACAGAGGTTTTAGCAACAATGATAGGCCGGTTAGAATTAAAACAAATTCTCATTGCGATGTTTACGTTGCTGGTTTTTCCCAGGATTCAGCTGGTGTATTTGAAAATTTTATTTTAAAATATAATGAGTGTTCAATTCATTCACCGCTCGTACTGATAAACAGCTCCGTAATTCCCAATTCTTTCAATCTCTATCAAAATTATCCAAATCCCTTTAATCCATCCACAAAAATAAAATTCGATATCCCTGCAAACAGCAGCGGCAAAGTTTCCCTCAGAGTTTATGACCTGATTGGAAGAGAAGTATCTACTTTGCTTGATCAGGACATTCAGCCCGGAACTCATGAAGTTGAATTTGACGGAAGTAATTTTTCTTCGGGTATTTATTTTTATAAACTTGTATCGGATAATTATGTTGAAACAAGGAAAATGATACTTACTAAGTAGCAAGTTGAGATTAACCCCGCCCTGCGGGGTTAATCGAAATCCCGCTTTGCGGGACGGAACATATTTTTATAGACTTGAAACGCCTGGCTTTACTGACATAAAGAAAATGATTTTAATAAAATAAAGCAATTTGAGGAGACAAAATGAAGACATTTATTTATATAAAATGGATTTACCACCTTG
>DASXTZ010000043.1:0-8691 GCA_036505135.1 Ignavibacteria bacterium | reverse complement strand
ATCCTGAGCGAAGCGAAGGATCTCATAAATGCACTAAATTATAGCTCTAATGAGATTGCTCCGCGCTTCGCTGTACTTTGCTACGCTCTGAATGACAAATAAAACTCATATCTTGAAACTATTTAGCTACCACCATTTTCTTTGTTTGAACAAAACCATCGGCCTTTATCCAATAAAAATATACCCCGCTAGAAATCTTTGAAGCATTAAAATCTGCTGTATACTTTCCTGCCAACTGGAAACCTTCATAAATCGTCTCAACCAGTTTTCCTGAAGCATCGTACACTTTCAGGCTTATGTTGCCTGCCTTCGGGATGTCAAAGTTTATTTTTGTCATCGGGTTAAATGGATTAGGATAGTTTTGCCCTAATTTATAGTCTGATGGTATCCCTGCGCCATTTGGCCAGATGCCGTTTATATTTGAAAATTTAAATACCCACAATCCGGTTTGCATATCAGATACCACAAATTTTCCCGAATTATAATATGGATAAACATTCCACGCCCCGTGATAGCCGGTATTTGCCGTTCCGAAATAAGTATCGTAATACCCTTTTACAGTTGGAGCTGCAGGCAAGTTTGCGCAATCAAGCACAACAACCCCTGCCTTATAATGAGCGAGAAAAAGCAAATAATCTTTAAAATAACCGTTATGAACAGTTGCGGTCTGGTAAGGAATATATTCATACACAAAGGTAATGTTATTCAGGTTTTGAATATTCCATAGCCTTGCATGCCTGCCTACATTTATTTCGTCGGTTGTAACCAGCCATTTTCTATCCGGTGTTGTCCATACGTTATGCAGCCCGGGGTCAGGGTAGGTAAATGTCGTTACCAGAGTTGGCGCGTTTTTATTAGTGGCATTTATTATTGTCATGCAATTGCTGGTATTATAAATGTTTGAAGTATAAACTGTATCGTTCAAAATAAAACAGTCGTGCGAATAAACTGCAGGGCCGCTGCCAAGCTGCACCAGGCTTGTAGGATTAGTTGCATCAAGAATAACTATTCCTCCTGAGTTTGTACTTGAACCGTTTAAATACAAATAATTTCCATAGCTTTTAATCGTATGGGACCTGTTTATTGAAGCGTTTGTCCAGTTAGAGATATGACGAACAGAATCCGGCAAATAGCTTAAATTAACAATCTGCACTCCGGCCTGACCGCCTCCGGTTCCTTCGGAAACGATGTAGAGATAGTTGCCAATTACGGCGAACTCCCTGTAATTATAGTATGATGTTGGACCCGGGACAGTATCACACTGCACGACTGTTGGAGCATTTGTGATATCGTAAATTGCGGTTCCATTCCAGTAGCCGATTATAGCGTATTCCCTTCCGTTAGGATGAGTATATCCCCAAACAGAGGAGTAATGATAGCTTGTATCGGGCCCTACTCCTCCAAAGCGATGTTCATTCTTTTGTGCAAGCAAATCAATATTGAAGCTTGCCTGAGCAAAAATAACTGCTGTGAGTGCTGCAGTGGCAGCAAAGATCATAAAATGTTTCATATTTTATAGTTTTATTTTACTGATTCGTCGCTAATGAAAGCTTTAAAAGACCGCCTGGCATATCAAAAATGTTGGTAAGGCTATTAATAGTTCCGTATGTTTGATCAGTTATTCTTCCCTCATAAATTTTAAAGACAAAAGGAACGCTTAATGCCACCCCCTGTTCGAAATGAGGCTCTAATGTTACTAGTATTTTATATTTTCCGGCAGTCAAATCAGTAATAGGGGTGAAATTGACAGGATAACATGATTGACGGATCCAATCCTGTCCGGGCAGGTTCCATCCGCTGGTTAAAATAGAATCGCATCTCTGGTTATCATCGGCGGCTGCGGGATTAAAAAATCTACCCATATCATAGAACTGGTAAACGTCCTGCTGTGTAGTATCTACTATCCAGGCTTCATACCACCACCCAAGCGTATCGGGAATTACCGGCAATTGAAGACCCGCTGCTGTCCCGTTAATATTTGCAGAAAACCAGGCGCCCTTTTTATATAAATTGGTATCACCTGTAGTTGGAGCTGCAAGGACATATTTTGCATCGGGTGCATTATCTATTAAATCAGCCCTTGAACCCAGTACTTCATTATAATTCATTGAAAGATCAAATATCAATTTTCCATTTTCCACGTTTTTAACGCCGCCCATTATCCTGGCCTCACTTGGGATTGTATCGGATTCCGGCTCCGGCGGCTCTATGGTTACAATTGCATCCGCAATTTTGTTTATATCAGGAACACGGGATAAGCTCAGCTGAAAAGTATTACCGTTTTTATCTATTAAGCTGCCCGTTGAAGAAACATTGAACTTTCCTAAGGTTCTTAATGCATTATCATCATGGTCCCCCGTTGTTACTATGCTAACCCATAATTCATACATTCCGTCAACAACTGTGTTTAAAGGTTTTAAATTTTGCACGCTGAACTCACCGACATTTTTAGGATTAACAACATCGTCGCCGCAGGAATTTAATAAATAAGGGAGCAAGATTACTAATAAGATCAAAAATGATAGTCTTAAGAATTTCATTATTTCCTTTTCCTGTGTCAAATATTTTAAAACGCAGCCTGTAAATTTAATTTCCTAAATTGGGAGTTATTGTTATCCCTGCAGGAAATGATGCCATTTCAATATCTTTTACCTTAACATGGCCTGCCCATAGATCAATTACGCACTTTCCCTGGGTGTCATAATTCAACCGATATTCAGCAGGGTTTGGACCTCACAAGCTGGGGAAGCTGTCATGTTACGGGGTTCAACTTTCGCAACCGCATCGCTGCATCCTGAAAAGCTGATAAGATAAAGAGAAACTATAATCAGGATAAAAAGCGATAAAAATGCTATTTTCTTATTCAAAATATGGAAAATTAAAGGGTAAATGTATAGCTTACTGATAATAAATTCAATGCTTAATAATTAGATGATGTATACCGAATAACGGTGTTAAAAGGTAAATAATTTCGGGTGAATTAATTATTTTGGTTATTAAATTATTTAAATTAACCTTAAATTTGAATTTACCCCTAATAAGGGGGGAGGGATAGCAGTAAATTTGAAGAATATTGCTGTTTTAGGCTCGACAGGCTCAATCGGCAAAAATACGCTTGAAGTAGTAAGGAATCTTAACAAAAACGGATATCCGGTTAATGTTAAATATATTTCTGCTAACTCCAATATTGACCTTTTATGCGAGCAGGTTCAGGAATTTAAGCCTAAGGCAGCGGCTATCTACAAAGAAGACCTTTGCGATGAGCTAAAATCTAGGTTAAGCACTTTAAACTGCGAAATATTATGCGGCAGTGCGGGCATAAACGAAATAGCTGCAAGAAATGATTATGACCTTGCTGTAAATGCACTGGTTGGATTCTGCGGCTTAATTCCTACTATCGAAGCAATTAAAAACGGGAAAACGCTTGCACTGGCAAATAAAGAATCACTTGTTGTTGCAGGTGAGTTGATTACATCTCTTGTAAAAAAATATAAAACAAGTATTTTACCAATAGACAGCGAGCATAGCGCTATACTACAGTGTATACAGGGTGAGGGGCTTAATAATGTTACAAAGCTTACTTTGACTGCATCAGGCGGGCCTTTCAGAACCTATCCCAAGGAGCTTTTGCATGATGTTACAAAACAGGAGGCATTGAATCATCCTAACTGGAAAATGGGGAACAAAATTACCATAGATTCTGCCACTTTGATGAACAAAGGCTTTGAAATTATTGAGGCAAAATGGCTGTTCAATATAGAAGCCGGCAAAATAGAGGTTTTAATACATCCGCAATCGATAATTCATTCAATGGTTGAGTTTTCCGATGGCTCTGTAAAGGCTCAATTGGGCGCTCCTGATATGAAAATACCTATTCAATACGCAATAACATATCCAGATAGGGTGGCTTCCGATTTCCCCAGGCTTGAGCTTTCATTGTTGAAGAATTTAACATTTGAGCTTCCTGATTTTGAAAAGTTTGAGTGCCTGCGGCTGGCTTATGAGGTAATAAAATCAGGCGGCTCGTATCCTGTTGTTTTAAATGCGGCAAATGAAGCGGCTGTAGACTTATTTTTAAATGAGCGGATACGGTTCTCCGATATTCCGTTTTTAATCTCCTCCGCTCTTGAAAAACACAGTAATACAGGCTCGTTAGAGCTTGAAAATATAATTGAAATTGATAAATGGTCAAGGCAGTATGTTTATGATTCTGCCATGGCATATACCAGGGAGTTTAATATTTTATGAGCGTAGTAACCACAATTCTTTATTTTCTGATAACAATTGTAATACTCGTTTTTGTACACGAGTTCGGGCATTTTATTGCTGCGAAGCTATGCAGAATGAGAGTTGATAAGTTCTATCTTTTCTTTGATTTTTTTAACTTAAAGATATTTAAGTTTGTAAAAGGTGATACCGAATACGGAATAGGTGTATTTCCGCTTGGAGGATATGTTAAGGTAGCAGGAATGATAGATGAAAGCATGGATAAGGAGTTTGTAGATAGGCCGCCCCAGCCGTGGGAATACAGGTCAAAACCTGTTTGGCAGCGTATGGTTGTGATAACAGCCGGTGTTGTTATGAATACCCTGCTGGCATTTGCAATATTTTATATTATAGCTCTTGCACAGGGCAGGACAAGGTGGGAAACAACTACCGTAGGATACGTATCTAAAAATTCTGTTGCCCAGCGGTATGGAATTCAGCCTGGCGATAAAATTCTTTCTATAAACGGAGTTAACATTGGTTACTGGGATGAAGTAAGGTCGCTGGTATTTATTGAAAACATGGGCGAGAATATAAATCTTAAGGTCGAAAGAAACGGAGCACAGAAAGAAATATTTATTCCTAAAGATGATTTAAGAGACCTTGCAGAAAGAACATTTGGTATCTATCCTCCTAATTCTGAAGCAGAAATACAGCAAATAGTTCCCGATAAGCCTGCAGGCAGGGCAGGGTTACAGCCGGGCGATGTTATAACAGAAGCAAACGGCGAAAAAATAACCCACTCACAGCAATTTGTTGATGTCATAAAGTCAAATTCCGGTAAAGATATTGAATTGAAATGGAAGCGCAGCCAAAATGAAATGAGCGCTACTATTAAACCTGATGCCGATAGCACAATTGGTATAGTAGTAGGCAAATATACCGGAACAGTAAAAACCCTTAATTATAATGTTTTCACTGCCGTGCCGCAGGGATTCAGCGACTTATGGCATTATGGAATAGTTTTGTTTGTTAAATCAATGTGGAAGATAATTAAGGGTGATATAGCTTTTTCAAAAGCAGTTGGGGGGCCGGTAAAAATTGCGCAGTATGCAGGTCAATCTGCTGAAGGCGGGCTGCTTTCATTTATTGGATTTATGGCAATGCTTTCTATTACACTTGCAATAATAAATATATTGCCGTTCCCTGCTCTTGACGGAGGGCATTTTGTATTCTTACTATATGAGGCAATTTTCAAAAAACCTGTATCACATAAGGTTCAGATAGTGGTGCAAAATGTTGGGTTTATACTTCTTATGATATTTATGGCTTTTGTTGTTTATAATGATATAATTCATATATAAAACGGATAATACATATAAGGTAAGGATTTTGTTTTTTAAATGATTTGCCACGAGCCTTAGCTCGTGGAATTAAATGGAATTTCCGGCTTTAGCCTCAAACTCAATTATGGCTAAAGCCGTTTTAGTTTCGTTTATTGTCTTGCTTTAAAGAGCGGAGCTAAAAATAAATTTGTATTTTTGTTCAAATAATTAAATAACAGTGGAGCGTTATTTCATAATAGATTTTGACAGCACATTCATAAAGGTAGAAGCATTAAATGTTCTTGCGGAAATATCGCTTGCAAAAGATAAAGATAAGAATAAAAAAATTGAACAGATTAAAGCTTTAACTGCCCTTGCAATGGATGGCAAAATGAGTTTTACTTGGTCGCTTTCCAAACGGCTCAAGCTTATTAATGCCGATCGTGAACATATCAAAAAACTTATTCCAAAGCTTAAGAAAAATATTTCGCGATCAATTATTAACAATAAAAAATTTTTCAAAACATATTCAGATAATATTATTATTTTATCAGGTGGATTTAAGGAATACATACTTCCTATAGCCTTAAAATATCATATTAAAGGAGAAAATGTTTATGCAAATACATTAACATTTAATTCAAAGGAAAGAATAACAGGCTTTGATAAAAAAAATCTGCTTGCCAGAGAAGACGGGAAATCAAAACAGCTTAAAAAATTGCACCTCAATGGTGAATTGATTGTTATCGGCGATGGGCATACAGATTTTGAAATAAAAAAATCAGGCTTAGCCCACAAGTTTTACGCATTTACTGAAAATATAGAAAGGGAAACAGTCCTTAAAAATGCCGATTACGTTGCACCAAGCTTTGACGAATTTCTTTATGTTTCAAAGCTGCCAATGTCAATTTCATATCCTAAAAACAGGATTAAGGTATTACTTCTGGAAAATATTCACAGAGATGCAATCAATCTTTTTAAAACCGAAGGTTATCATGTTGAAACAGTTTCCAAAAGCTTAAAAGAAACAGAGTTATCAGAATTAATTAATGACGTATCGATTCTCGGGATACGTTCAAAAACAAATGTTACAGCAAAAGTCCTTGCAAATGCAAAAAAACTTCTTGCAACAGGTGCTTTTTGTGTTGGTACCAACCAGGTTGATCTTGATGCATGCTCCCGAAAAGGAGTAATTGTTTTTAACGCTCCCTTCAGTAATACAAGAAGCGTAGTTGAGTTAGTTGCGGGCGAAATTATAATGCTGATGCGTGGCATTTTTGACAAAAGCTCAAAGCTTCATAAGGGTATTTGGGATAAATCATCAGCCGGTAGTTATGAAGTCCGCGGGAAAAAACTGGGAATTATTGGATATGGAAAAATTGGCTCACAGCTTTCGGTTCTTGCAGAATCATTAGGTATGGAAGTATATTTTTGTGATATACTTGAAAAACTTGCTATTGGGAATGCTAAAAAATGTCATTCATTAAAAGAACTTCTTGTGAAAGCAGATATTGTTTCTGTTCATGTAGATGGTAACGAGCAAAATGAAAATTTTATAAGTGAACGCGAATTTAAGATGATGAAAGATGGTGTGATATTCCTTAATCTTAGCCGTGGTTTTGTAGTTGATATCAACGCGTTAACAAAATATTTGAAATCCGGTAAAGTAAAAGGCGCCGCTATTGATGTTTTTCCTGAAGAGCCTGAAAGCAATGACCAATTTTTTAAGTCAGGTTTACAGAATTTGCAAAACGTAATTCTCACACCGCATATTGGAGGAAGCACCGATGAAGCACAAAAAGATATTGCTAATTTTGTTCCTTCTAAAATTATTGATTTTATAAACAGCGGCAATTCATATTATAGCGTTAATTTTCCGAATATCCAGCTTCCATCGTTTGTAAACGCTCATAGGCTCATTCATATACATCACAACGTTCCGGGGATTCTGGCGCAAATAAACGCTATTTTTGCAAACCATAATATTAATATAATAGGCCAGTATCTAAAGACAAATGAAATGATAGGTTATGCAATAACAGATATAAGCAAAAAGTATAACCCGGAATTGATTAATGAGCTTAAGAAAATTCCGAATACGATAAAGTTTAGAGTGTTGTATTGAATAAATTGCGAGCGGAGCGAAGCAATCTCAGATTAATATAGGGCTAGGAGATTGCTTCACCCGCCAAAGCGGGTTCGCAATTTTGTTTACCTCCCTTTTACAGGTAATTCACTTCCAATAATAAATTGCCCGTTAATAGCCTGAATATCCACCGGAAATTTATCACCCCAGATTTTTCTGTCATTTATGCTTGTAACATTGACATCAATTTCACTGCTCGAGCTTACTTTCTTTAATTCTATCGGCAGCTCGCTTCCCCAGAGGCTTGAGCCATTAATTGATTTAATATTTACATCCTGCACAGTTTCCAGTGCATTTAGCTTCCCCGGTGAAAAATACAGGTTAATAACTATTAAAACTAAACAAAGAGATATTACAGATAGCAATAACTTTGAATACTTATCAAAACTGAGAACTAATTTATTATTTTTTAATTCTACATTAAGCATGTTTAAAGTCCTTTCTAAATAACTGTGTATTATGTTTGTTATTTGTTATATTTATGCAGCAAATTAATCAAATCAATGAGTAAAATAAAGTACTGTTATGTAAAAGTTTGTAATGATTTAAAACATGCTGGTTGAAAGTATATTATTTGAAATAATAGTCGTAATTCTTCTTGTACTAGCGAATGCCTTTTTTGTTGCCGCAGAATTTGCAATAGTAAAAGTAAGGGCAACTCAGCTTCAGCCCCTTGTTGAAAAAAATAATCCTGGAGCCAAGGTGGCAATGAAGCTAATTTCCAATATGGATGCTTATCTTTCAGCATCTCAGGTTGGTATTACAATGACCTCACTTGGTCTTGGGTGGGTAGGAGAACCTGTTACTGCAAAGCTTCTTGAACCTGTTTTTATAATGTTTGGTTTGCAAAATCCGCAGACCATTCATACAATTTCTGTGATAGTTGGTTTTATATTTCTTACTTTTCTGCATATTTCAATTGGCGAGCAGGCACCTAAAATGCTTGCAATAAAACATCCAAGGTCAACTTCTATTATCATTTCTATTCCTTTAAATATTTTTTTCGTAACTTTT
>DASXTZ010000042.1:0-6690 GCA_036505135.1 Ignavibacteria bacterium | reverse complement strand
ATATGCGCGATAAGAAGAACATAAAAGATCTATCACTCGGACTCGAATTCATCACGAAACTAAAACCTCGCCAGTTCAACTGGGATAAACGTGAATGGTATGAAGGTAATTTATCTGACGGAAGTAAGATGGATACCTCTTATACTGCCGGGTTTATCGCGCAGGAGTTTGATGAAGTACAGAATTCCGAAAACGCTGAATGGCTTAAGCTTGTATTAAAAGATAATCCCGAAAAATGGGAGGCTACACCCGGAAACCTGCTGCCGGTTATGGTAAAAGCTATACAGGAACTGAATGAAGAAAATCAAAAATTAAAAATCAAAAATCAAAATCTTGAAGAGCGTTTAGTGAAGATGGAAGAAGTACAGAAGCTTCTATCCAAAAAATTTGAAATGATTGAATCAAATCAAAATGAAAATACAAATATCAAATCGGTTGAAAGATAGCTATGAGAATACTTATCATATTAATTTTTATACTAACAACGCTTGTCACTTCGCTGCTCTACAGCCAGACGTACAGCAATATCACCTATGCTGTGGGGACATCAATTGATATAGGTTCAGGTGCAGATGTTTGCGCGGACAACATCTACATTAACGGCACATATTCCGGCGGAGGGACAATTTGCTCAGGCCCGCTGCCTGTTAGTATTTTATCATTCTCTGCTTCAGTAGCAAAAAACAACGTCAGTCTTAACTGGGTAACCGAATTCGAAATGAATAATTCGGGTTTTCGCATTGAGAGGATGGATACAAAGGAAAACATATGGAAGGAAATCTGGTTTATTGCCGGTCACGGGACCACAAACCAGTCACACCAATACAGCTTTGAAGACAAAAAACTAAGCACCGGAACATATAAATACCGCTTAAAACAGCTTGATTATAATGGTAACTTTGAATATTTCGCGCTTAAAGGTGATGTTTTAATTGAAACGCCAGGTGAATTCAGTATAAGCCAAAACTATCCTAATCCCTCAAATCCAAAATCAAAAATAGATTTCGAATTGCCGTTTAAAGGTAAAATTTCTATAATAGTATATGATATTCTTGGCAAAGAAGTTTTTATATTGATAAATGAAATAAAAGAAGCAGGATATTATACAGCAGAATTTGACGGGTCAAATCTTGCATCAGGTGTATATTTTTACCGGATAATTGTTGAAGGACCAACACAAAAGTTTACAAAAACTTTAAAAATGATTTTAGTTAAGTAATATTCACCTTCTGTCAGTACCCCCCTGAAAAACAGGCTAAAAATGGGCAATTTGGGAAAAGATTTTGGAGAGTTTTTGTTGATTTTGAGCAAAAAATGAGGTGTTCACATCATCACGAACCAGTCCCGAGCACTCGGGATAACCGGGCTAAAGCCTCACCCCGGGTTATAAAATACAATATGTTAAGTCAACAAATTTAAGGCGACTGTTACTTGTCTGATGCAAAATGGCGGAAATCCTGTTTAAAAGTATCAGGTATTAAGCTCAGACATTTCCTCAGCTTTTTCTATTAGCCATTCTCTGCGGCTTAAATTAGAGCATTGATCTATTTCTTTTACAATTTCAGTTAAGCTACCATTTTTTTCTTTCTGTTTCAGCATTTTCTTCACAAAAGAAATGAAATTAGAATCCGCTTCCTTTTGAGTGGGAGTAATTTTTTTATTACTTTTTATAAAATGAGCGAAAGAATCTATAAGTGAGTAAGCTGCTTCGACCATTTTAAGTTCATAATAAGTCATCAGAGTCAGGCTTCTTACATTAGGTTTTATCATTTCAAAATCAAATTTTACTTTTGATAGCTGTTCTAATACATCTTCAAATTGTTTTTTTTGAAATAATATTTCCGCTGCAGAATAGGAAAGAACATCTTCCCTGATCTCGGGTGCAATTTCCTTTATATATTTATTTACAAAATCTTCAGTCCAATTTATCTCTTTTAATGCAAGTCCATTATTCAAAATTAAGATGTAAGTCGAAAAAATCATGTATTGACCTTGGCTAAAATATAGATTTTTAGAAAGTGCATTCTGTATTATTTCAAACGAATATTTTAAGTACTTTTGATTATCAATTGCTTTTGCTTTGAACCTGCAGCAATTTGTCAGCATTGTATGAATATCGCGAAGTTCTTCGGTCTTTAAAATATTCTGAAACCTGAAAACCAAGTCTCTCATTTTACTGAAATAAATCTCATCTTTCTCGTCGGTTAAGGTTATCATGAAACAAAGATATATTTTAAAAACATTAAGCAATTTCTTCCTTCGCTTATCATCAGTTTTCAATTTTTCTACACTATCAAGCATTCCTTTATAATCGAAATTTTTTATGAATGCAAACAGTAAATTGTCCTCATACAAAACATTGTGGGAAATTTTGACTGCGATCAGATTCTGATATATATGACAAAAATCAATTATTGTATCAAAAACCTCAAATTCACCTCCTTCAACATTCTTATGTATCTGTTTAAAACCTGTACTGGAAAAAAAAGAAAGCATGTGCCAGAGCAGAGAAATATCCATTTTATTATGAAGATAATTGCTGCCGATAATAAAATTCTTATCTGCTTCTTTTTCTAACTTTACAATATTACTTCGTGCTTGATTAAATTGCTTTCTGAATATCATTTCCTCAATAAATATTCTGCTCATTTCATGTTTATTTTTCTCAATAGTTGAAATTGATATGAATTGTTTTGCCATCTTCAATAATTCGGAAAGGAGATACTTGAAGGTTATATCATTGAATTTTCTATCTCTGTAAATCCTTCTGAAGAGGTAATAATTTGTCTGTATAGGTTTAGTGAATGAAGGATAGAATTTTTTTAATGCCCTCAGCAATTTATATACTCCTTCGTTTGTATTGAAATAATCAGACCTGACAAATTTCTCAAATTTTTTCAATTCCGATTTATCGAAGGTTTTTAAAATCTCTGTTATTTCTTTGATTATCACGACTGTAAATTTACTTGAAATCAGATATTAAATAAATACTTGTTTTTTCATAAAAATAAAGAATCAAATATGACCCTGAAATGATGATATTGACTTTGATTTTTAAAAAAATCTCTTTGCCCGCATTATATATCAAATTATATATTTGCATTCTAATAAATTTATTAATAAAAACAAAGGAGATAACAAAATGATACATAAGCTAATTATTTTATCAGTTTTTTCCCTTGTTCAACTTACTTATTCTCAATGGCAGCCCGATGTCCGGCTTACATACGCACCCGGGGTATCCGAAATGTCCTATGGCGGCAGGTCAATAGCTGTTAACGGTAATACAATTCATATTGCGTGGGCCGACTTCCGTGATGGGGGAAATCCTGAAATCTATTACAAATCTTCAACAAACGCCGGAATTACCTGGTTTTCAGATACGAGATTGACAAACACTTCACCTTATTCTTCTTTTCCTTCCATCGCAGTTTCAGGTTCCAGTGTTCACATCGTATACACTGAAGGTTCTAATCAGATTAGATATCTGTACTCATTGAACGGGGGTTTTAGCTGGGTCGGGACTACTCTGACTATGAATTCAAATTCGATATGGGACTCGCCAACGCTCGCAATCGAAGGACAGCGGTTATATGTTGTTTGGTCTCTGAATGTAAGCGGCAGTCCAATTTACTATATGTTATCAACAAATGGAGGGGCAAACTGGTCAGGAGCTACTGCGTTAACTAATAGTTCCGGCAGGTGTTATTCCCCTTCAATTGCAGCTTCAGGAATGGACGTTCATCTTGCATGGACAGACACCCGTAATGGCGTTAGGGAAGTTTTCTATAAGCGCTCTACTGACGGCGGCTTCTTCTGGGGCGTGGATACAAGGATTATATATGTTTCTACTCTAAATTACTATCCTTCCATAGCAGCAGCAGGTGATATTATCTATCTTGTGTGGGAGGATAGTCGAAACGGATCGGAAATATACTACACACGTTCGGGAAATCGCGGTGTATTCTGGTCACCCGAAATTAGACTAACAAACGCTCCCGGCACGTCAACTGTTCCCCATATTTCCGTTTCCAGTTCTTATGTCCATCTGGTATGGAGGGACTCTAGAAGCGGAAATTACGAGATATATCACAAGCTTTCGTCAGATGGCGGATTGAGTTGGGGGACAACTGATACAAGACTTACTATTGACCCTGCTAATTCTGAATCGCCATCTTTAGGGATATCGGGTTCAATTTTACATGTAGTTTGGGATGATAACCGGGACGGTAATTCTGAAATTTATTATAAACGTAACCCTACCGGCAACCCGGTTGGCATTACTCCTGTTAATTCTGAAATACCGGATGAGTTTTCGCTGGAGCAGAATTATCCGAACCCGTTTAATCCTACCACAAATGTTAAATTTCAAATTTCAAAATCCTCACAAGTAAAACTAACTGTTTATGATATATTAGGAAAAGAAGCAGCAATACTCGCTAATGAACGGCTCAATCCAGGAACCTATGAGGTTGAATGGAACGCAAGTAGTTTTCCAAGTGGAGTTTATTTTTATACACTAAAAGCTGGATATTTTTCCGAAACAAAAAAATTAGTGCTGTTAAAATGAATGTTTCACTTTGGAAAAATCTGCCAGTAACACCCCTCAAAAATGGGATAAAAATGGACAATTTAGGAAAAGAATTTTAAGGGTTTTTATTGATTTCGAGCTAAAAAACGAGGTTTTCACATCATCCCGAACCAGTCCCGAGTAACTCGGGATAACCGGCCTGCATGTTGTCTAAAGCCAACCAGGTCTGCAGGCAGGTCTTGGCCACACCCTGAATAAATCAAGTAAATCGACAATTTATGCCCAATAATAACAATAATTATATAATAATTGAATTCACTAACCCCGCTCTTACTTCCCATAATCTAATCCCTTTTCAAAAATACTTTCAGCTTCTTCGTATTGATTCATATCATTCATATTGAAAAAAGTATTTGGTTTGTAACCATTTATTTCCTTCTCAATATTTATAATTTCACTGCCTTCTCGCTCCACCAGCTGTAGCACCATGCATTTTTTTCCATTCATTTGATTATCATCCTCGTTAAATATTTCTTCAATTAAACTTAAACATTTTGTAGAATAGACACCACACAATTGCTGTATATAACCATCAGCAAATGGAACTTTTATGCATTTTTCAGATTGAAAATCCGTAATAAACTTAATCGTTTCTTTAGAGATCAACGGCATATCGCACGATATTATGAAATTCTTTTCGGTCATTGAATGAATTAAACCGGAATGAATTCCTCCAAGAGGTCCCTTGTCCTTATAAATGTCTTCGAATAATTCAATATTCAAAAATTTGTATAACTCAGGTTCGTTTGTAATTGCAATTACTCTCCCAAAAAGTTCATTCATCAATTTTGAGATAATTTCAATAATATATGATTCGCCCAATTTCAAAAATGCCTTGTTAATTCCCATTCTTGAACTTTTCCCTCCGCAAAGTATTATTCCGGTTATATCATTATACATTCTGTAATACGCCCTTTTTTTAAAATTTTATTTTTTTCTTTTAAAACTATAAGACAATTAGCTGAATTCAGCCCCCCGATATTAGCCGATGACTGGCTCCCAATTTTCGATACGATATTAGTCCCGTTCTTATTTTGAATTATCCCTCTCAAAAAATGGCGCTTGTTATCCTGCTTAGATAGAGCCGCATTAAGAATTGCAGTTCCAGCATGATTATAATTTAAAGAAAGCTTGTTCATTATTACATTTCTAACAAACAAAATAAAACTCACATAAGATGAAACAGGATTGCCGGGCAATCCAAATACTAAAACTGTTTTTTTATTTTTGTTATATACACCAAATAAAACGGGTTTCCCTGGTTTAATATTAACCTTCGAAAAAATAATTTTCATACCCAGTTCTTTAAAAATATCTATTAAAAAATCATATTTGCCTGCTGATACGCCGCCTGTTGTTAATAATATATCAATTCCCGAGCTCAGTGCACCCCCAACATTTTCTTTAATTTCTCCTTTATTATCTTTAACAAGTCCAAATGAAACAGGTATCATATTCATCTGCTCAACTGCAGAAAGAAGGGAATACAGATTAGACGCTCTTATTTTATCGTCTTCAGGTTTATTGTTAATATCGGCAAGCTCATCACCTGTAGCCAATACTCCTATTTTTAGTTTTTTATAAACCTTTATTATGCTTTTCCCGCAAGATGCTGCAATTGCAATGTTGTTTGATTTTAAAATTGTATTTTTTCTTATAAGCAATTTACCTTTTTTTATATCTTCACCTTGCAGTCTAACATTTATCCCCCTTTTCAAATCTCCATTATTTTTATATTTAATAGTATTTTCTTTCACTATTAAATCTTCGATTGGAATTACTGTATCAGTGGTTTCCGGAATACGTGACCCTGTCGTTACAAGTACTGCTTCACCTTTTTTCACGTTTATTAATTTTCCGCTTCCGGCACTAATCTCACCTGAAATTTTCCATTCATTAATCCCTTCAGCATATTTAAAAGCATACCCATCCATCGCTGAGCTCGTAAATAAGGGCTGCTCGGTATCTGCATAAATATCCCCTGCTATTATTCTATTAAGTGAATCCAACAGGCTAACTTTTTCTATTCCGATTTTTATCCTGCTAAACTCCTTTTCAATTATTTTCAGTGCCGCATTATATTGTATCATAATAAGGTA
>DASXTZ010000041.1:0-3065 GCA_036505135.1 Ignavibacteria bacterium | reverse complement strand
GCAGCACATCAGTGCAAAAGAAAGTGTTCATCTTATCAGGAACGCTAAAAAAGAGGGCTTGAATGTATCGGCAGAGGCATGCCCCCATCATTTTATTTTAACGGATGAGGCCCTGCTTAAATATGGAACTAATGCAAAGATGAACCCCCCGCTTAGAAGTAAGGAAGATGTTAATGAGGTGATTGAAGGCTTAAGGGATGGGACAATAGAAATTATCTGCAGTGACCATGCTCCCCACAGCGAGGACGAGAAGAAGCTTCCGCTTGATAAAGCGCCTTTCGGGATAGTGGGCCTTGAAACAGCTATTGGATTGACATATACATATCTTGTGGATAGAGGAATCATAACGATCGAGGAAATGATTAAGAAGATGTCTGTTAACCCAAGAAAATTGCTGGGCCTTCCGGAGATAAAAATTATCGAAGGTGAAGTGGCTAATTTAACAATACTTGATCCGGAATGCATATGGAAAGTTGACAAAAATAAATTTCATTCAAAAAGCTGCAACACGCCATTTTACGGGTGGGAATTAAAATGCAAGCCTGCTGGCATAGTTAATAATGCACAATATATGATAAATGTGTAAGCTAAAAGTAAAGGATTCTTCTGATGAAATTACTGTTCAAAATATCTATTGTGTAGGGAAAAATTATCTTGAACACATAAAAGAATTTGATACGGAAGAGAAAACTGCCGAAATACCAAAAAGTCCGGCAATTTTCTTAAAGCCAAATACGGCTTTAATAAGCGGCAATAGCCGTATTAAAATTCCTGTGTTTGATAGCAGAAAAATTTCAGATGACTTGCAAAATGAGGTTGAGCTTGTAATTGTAATAGTAAAAGATGGAAATAATATAAGCGAAGATAATGCAATGGATCATGTATTTGGATACGCTGTGGGAATTGATTTTACACTGCGTGATATCCAATCAGAAATGAAAAAGAAAGGCCTTCCATGGGCAATTTCTAAAGGATTTTCAGGTTCAGCTCCTGTATCAGAAATAGTAGAAAAGAATAAAATATCTGATCCTCAAAATCTGAATATTAAGCTAAAAATAAATGGCGCGATAAAACAGAATGCAAATACATCGCAAATGATTTTTAAAATTCCTTATATTATTCATTATATTTCATCAATTTTTGGTTTAAGAAAAGATGATATAATTTTTACGGGCACACCTGCGGGGATTACTAAGCTAAATTCCGGTGATGAAATAGAAGCTGAATTGGAAGAAGTAGGGAAACTAAATATAAAAGTTGAATAAAAATTTAAAACATATCTTAGCCGCGGCTTCGGGCCTGGTTTGCTTAATTATTTATGTGATTACATTAAACCCGACGGTAACCTTTTTAGATTGCGGCGAGCTTGCTACCGTTTGCTATACATTTGGTGTACCGCATCCCACAGGATATCCCCTATATCTGGTTTTAGGTTTTATTTGGGCACTCCTGCCATTACCTTTTACTGTTATTTATAAGCTCAATTTATTAAGCGCTGTTTTAGGCTCTGCTGCAGTAGTTATTTCATTTTACTCAATAAATTTAATCTTAAATAACTTAGGCTTTACTCAAAGCAAAATAAAAAAAAAGAGTGATGCAAAGGGTCAAAAGAACCAAATAGAATCGAAAGATATTGTATTTCTGCTGATTTCTTTTTTTACAGCAATTCTAACAGGCTTAAACAGAACATATTGGTTTGAATCCACCCAAACAGAAGTATATGCACTTCATAGTTTATTTATTTCGATATTATTTTACTATTGCGTCAAAATTTATTTCAATTTAAAGGAGCTGAAACAGTCTGGAAAGAACAATAAAAACTGGGCATTGTTAATATTTTTTTTCGGTTTAAGCTGTGCTAACCATTCAACTACAATATATTTCATACCCGGGATAATTTATCTATTCTATCTCCAGTACAAACAGGATAAATTATTCTATAAAACGCTTATTAAAAGCCTGTTGCTTTTAGTGCCGGGAGCTGTTTTGTATTCGATACTGATTATCAATGCTTACCGTGAACCGTTTGTTAACTGGTCAAATCCGCAGGATTTCAACAGGTTTGTTGAGCTTATCAGGGGTTCTGATTTTAGCCATTTAATGATACAGTCGTCCACAACATTCTTTGCAAATTTTGTTGAGTTCTTAAAGGAAAGTTATAAAGAGCTCGCCATTGTTTCCGGAATTTTTGGATTAATCGGAATCATAGAATTATGGAAGATTAACAAACAATTATTTATATTTACCATTATTTCAATTTTTACATGTTTGGTTATTTCATTTAATTACAGCACACTTGAAATTCAGACTTTTTATTATCTGACATATTATTTGATAACTGTTTGGAGTGCCCTGGGTTTTTTATCACTTCTCCGGTATATAGGTTCAAAAAATGCTGCCCGTAAAGTTATTGCAATAGGAGCTATTTTTTGTTTAATTAGCATTGCATTTAATTTTAAAGAAAATAATGGCAGCGGGAACTATGCTAATGAGGAGGTAACGGTAAATACATTGAACCAGCTGGAACCCAATGCTTTGCTTATAACTTATGATTACTCATTTTTATATACAGCATCACTGTATTTTCAGCAAGTGGAAAAAATAAGGCAGGATGTAAAAGTATTTAATATTAAATTTTTATCAGTGCCGTGGTATATTGATAGAATGAGAAAATATTATCCCGATGTATATGAAAATGTAAAAACAGAGTCAGAAGAGTATGTGGAAGCATATAATAAAAATGATGCCAGTATTGCACCCAAGCTTAAAGCACTAGCGAAAGCTTTTATTGACAAAAACCGTGTCAAATTTCCTGTTTATTTAACTGTAGACTGCATTTTGAGCAGTGATTTTAAACAGTTCATATCATCCTACAATCTGCAGCCGGATGGTTTGGTTTACAGGCTAAATCAGCAAAATAAATATATTGAAAATGCAGGAGTAAAAAGCCTTGATGTTTCTTTTCATAAAATTGAGCCTATTGGCTTTTACAGGAACAGGCTATCGGTTGTGATACCGGGATTATATTATGAGAATGCATATTATCATTACGTAAATAAAAACCC
>DASXTZ010000040.1:0-5593 GCA_036505135.1 Ignavibacteria bacterium | reverse complement strand
AGATGGTCTTGCATTTATAATCTGCGGGTCCTGGAAGATGTATTCAAGAGTTACGGGCTGTGCAAAAACAAAATAACATAAAAATGGAAGAAGAAATATTTTTTTCTGAATCATAAGTTAATCAACATAGAAAGCTTTTTCCCCTCTCCATGTGGAGAGGGGTCAGGGGTGAGGGCTTTAATAGTGCAGCTCTTCTACTTTCTCTCTTTCCCTTATCAGAAAATATTTATCGCCGTCAACGAGAATTTCTGCGGGACGTAGCCGCGCATTATAATTGGATGAGAGCGAGTATCCGTATGCGCCGGTTGTCATTACAGCGAAATAATCCCCTCTTTCAAGTATTTGAATGTTGCGTTTGGTAGCGAGAAAATCGGATGTCTCGCAAACCGGCCCTACAATATCTACCGTTTCATATCCTGTATCTTTTAAAACAGTAGGAACTATCTGGTGATATGCCTGGTATAAACAGGGCCGCATCAGGTCATTCATTCCTGTATCAGTTATTACAAATTTTTTAAGCTCACCCTGCTTTGTATATAATATTTTTCCTGCTAAAATGCCGCCATTGGCAACAAGTGAGCGGCCGGGCTCGATGATTAATTTTTTATTGAACTGTGATAAAAGCTTGATAACAGATTCAACATGCTCACCAAGCGATGCATAATGATTGCTTTCATCCTCTTCTACAGGAATATACCTGTGAGTTAGCACGTTTTTATATTTAACACCGAAACCCCCGCCGAAATTAAGATAGCGGATATTCACACCGATTCGTTCAACCTTCTCAATCAGGCCGCCGAGATATGTAACTGCATCAATGTATGGCTGGACTTCGGTTATCTGTGAGCCTATGTGCGAGTGCAATCCAATAATATCTATGTTTGGCAGCTTTAATGCTGCCTGAAACACCTCAATTATATCCCTGCTGTCTATACCAAATTTATTTTCCTTCATTCCTGTTGTAATGTAAGGATGAGTTTTGGCGTCAATATCCGGGTTTACTCTTATAGAAATACGCGCAATGATGCCGAGCCTGTGAGCAATTTCTGAAATGACTTTTATTTCCTGTAGCGATTCAACTGTGAAGTTAAAAATATTTTCCTTTAGTGCATATTCAATCTCTTCATCCGTTTTCCCAACACCTGTGAATGTGATCTTATTTCTGAGGTACCCAAACTTAAGCGAAAGATAAAGCTCGCCGCCGGAAGAAATTTCCGCGCCCGCGCCTTCTTCTGCAAGAAGCTTTAATATTTCGGGGTTAGAATTAGCCTTAATTGCATAGCAGTTTATGAAATCGAGCTTAGAGTTAACAAGCGGCTGGCTGATCTCTCTGTAATTTTTTAAAATCTGGTTTTTGCTGTAAATGTATAATGGCGTTCCGAATTCTTTCGCAAGATCTTCCACAAGAAAGTTTTCACCGTATAACCTGTTTTCTTTTATATAGAAGTGATTCATAAATTGCCGTTAATTAATAAAATTGACACGCAAAATAAAATTTGTTTATGATTAATGAAATGGAAAAACGATTTTTTAGCCCTGAGCGAAGCGAAGGGTAACTTTCAAAAAAGATAATAAAACAAAAGGCAGGATTTTACCTGCCTTTGTCATTTTGCCCCGAGTGCTCAGGGTACTGATCTAGTGCTCTTTTAATTATAAATGTATTCGGTGCTCAGCAGCGCATATTCGCTGACAAGCTCTTCTTTTGCTTTGCATAAGACATTTGTAACTTGTTTCATCGCGTTAATTTGTTTATCACCATCCACAAATTTTGAAATCTTTCTCCACATGCATTCTTCAAGGATATTTATCGCGGTCTGAACTTCACTAAGCTCATAACCGGATTCATACCTTTCGTCCGAAACGATTTTCATGAACTTCAGCATGTTTTCACACGAATCGCCTTCGAGGCATCTTACCAGTGATTGAAAAAGATTTAGCAGTCTGTATCTTATTTGTTCAGGGGTAAGCTGATTATAGTGTTTAAGATGGGCTCTTACGAGGTTATCTGTTGAGTCGAGCAGTATTAGATCAGGTTTGTTATAACATAATTCAAGCAGTGTCATAACCTGATTCTCCTAGTTTTTTTCTTTAAAAACATACAAAGTTATAAGGAATTTTATAGAAGAAAAATGGCAAATTTTGTGCTAATTCAAAGAAATTTTAGTGAAAAAACACTTTAAATTTAAAATCCAAAATCGTCATCATTTTCTTCCTCATTGTTATCCTTTTTCCTCTTGTCACGCTGCTTTTTATCCTGCTGGCCGAATGTATAGGTTATATTAAAAAATAAGCCCCTTGAATCCCTTACTCTTTCAGAATATTCTCTGAAATCAATATCATCAAAATTTACAACAAATTTGGCAGTTTTAAATATATCGCTTGCTCTTAATGTTAAGCTGAGTTTTTTATCAAATAAGTCTTTTTTAACTGCAGCGTCGAAAGACTGGAATGGATCCATTGTTCCGTTAGCAGTAACACGTTTTCCCGTATAAAAATAGGAAAGCTGAAGGCTTAAATCAGCAGGCAGAACAAAAGTTGACATACCTCTTGCAGACCACGTACTTGCCCCGTTTGTTAAGCCTGTTTGCAGATTTGAAGCATCAACTTCGGTTCTGAAATAGCTGAATGTTCCGTTAATGTTAAGAAACTTTGCCGGCTGCGAAGAAACTATCAGCTCTCCGCCGTATGACTTTGATTTATTAAGATTGACAAATGTAGATAGAGTCAATACGCTGTCAAGCAATGTCCTTGTCCTTGAGATTTCATCTTTAGTATATCGGTAAAAAATTCCGGGTGTGATTGTTGCCCACGGAAAAAATTGTATAAAGTTCAGCTCATATGCGTCAGTAAATTCCGGATTCAGGTTAGGATTGCCTTCGGAGTAATTGTTGGCACTCATTAATGACCTGAATGGATTAAGCTGCCTCTGGCGGGGCCGGTTGATCCTTCGCGCATAGCTAAGCTGCACTTCCGTAGTTTTAGTGATCTTTTGTGAAATACTTGCACTTGGGAAAAAGTTAATATAGCTTCTGTTGAAAAGCTGATTTGTTGTTACCAGTTCGCCTTTTGTATTAGTATACTCTACTCTCCCGCCCAATGAGAAGCCAAAATCTCCAAGCTGCTGTGTATATATTCCATAAAATCCATGGACCTGCTCTTTGTGAACAAAACGGTTTGTCTGGTTAAGGTCTGTTACAAATTGGTTTTGATTGTAGTCAAACGTATCAATAGAAAAATCATTATCCCGTTTTGAGTAAGTTCCCTTATAGCCTGCTTCAAGCTTTATGTCTTTCGAAAAAGGATGTGCATAATCAATCTTACCCGAAAAGGCATCCCTTATCTCTTTTGAATATTCGTTGCGTTTTGGCGGTGTATTATTTACTGGTGTTATGTAGGTATCATAGTTCTCTTCCGTTTCATCGTCATTATCCCTGGAGTATGAAAAATCCATACTGAAAACCCGCTGCGGTGTTTTAAATCTAAGCATATAATTTGCATTTATATCAAATGTGTAACCTTTATCAGCATCGTTCGAAGTAGTAAAGTTATCTTTTACTAAGTTGTTAGATAGGTCATATTCCTTATTAAATGATACACTACCGTTTGTTCGGTCATTCTTCCTGAAGCTTGCTGTTAAGCCAAGGGTGCTCATCTGGTCAAAGTAATAATCAAGGCCTAGCTTGGCAAGATGTGATTTGCCTCTTCCTTTGCCCGAAACTTCTTGGTAAATTTCTCCCAATGAAGGGTTGGTAAGATAGAACCTGTCACTGAATCCGCTGTTAGTGGAATTCCTTAGGTTATAATTATAATTGCCGTATAAATTTATTTTATCCTTTTTAAGAGAAAAGCTGAACTGTCCGCCGTATTTATCCCCTGTTCCTACGTTCAGGCCTATGTTTCCATTATAACCTAAAGCCTGTTCCTTATCTTTCTTAAGAACAACATTAATTATTCCTGCAGAACCTTCGGCATCAAACTTTGCGGAAGGATTTGTGATAAGCTCTATGCTTTCAACTTCGTTGGCCGGGATTTGCTCTAATATTGTGTTTCTGTTTCTTCCTTCAAGTCCTAATTCTCTTCCGTTGATCATGATCTTAACGCCTTCGCTTCCTCTTAAGCTTACATTGCCATCCTGGTCAACTGTTACGGAAGGCACCTCTTTTAAGAGGTCGACTAAAGTTCCTCCCTGAGTTGTAAGATTTTTTGAAACATTAAAAACTTTTCTATCAGGCTTGAACTCTATAAGACTTTTTTCTCCTTCAACAACTATTTCCTCTGTTGTTGTCTCCCCCTGCGAAAGCTTTATCGGGTCAAGTGTTATACTAGGATTATCTTTATTAATGGTAATACCGCTAACAACAGCAAAATTATAACCAACAAGGTTTGCTCTTAAAAGAAATCTGCCCGGAGGCAGTTCGCTTAAAGTAAACTTTCCCGATGCATCACTTGATGTTCCTTTTACAAGAGAGGAGTCTTTTTCTCGAAGTAAAGTTACATCAGCGCCTTCTTTGGGCTGATTATTAGCCTTATCAACTATAGTCCCGGTTATTGTCCCTGTTTTTTGCTGTGATATTAAAGGAAGAGAAATTATTAAACAGAGAGCCAAAACTTTTAGTGTTTTTATCATTATTTACGTTGCATTTAATGCTTCATATTATTCTTTAACCTTATAACACTAAAATAACGGTCAGGATTTCTATTCCGTGTAAATTAATGTAACTATAGTTTTAATAATTGTTTATAAAAGTATAAAGTGCCTATATATGAGTTATATTATTACATCCTGCAAATTCTGCAAGTTCTTTAATTTTTCTTTTAATTGATGTATTCGATTTAACGTTCTTTTTAAATCCATTTTCAGTAAAGAAATTGCTTACAATGAAATTATTATTAGCCCTGTCCGCTTTAGCATCGATTCTGCCGATGAATTTATCTCCGTACAGCACAGGCAGACAAAAATATCCAAACTTTCTTTTATGTGCAGGTAAATAGCACTCGATGACATAGTCAAAATCAAATAAATTTTTTAATCGTTTTCTTTGTATGATAAGATTATCAAAAGGAGAGAGAATGTGAATCAATTCCTGACAGCGATTTATCGCCGGAAGAATCTCATGGTTAAGCCTATCCAGCTCTTTTTCGGTTGAATAATACTCCTCTTTATGATTTTCAACTTTTACTCTTACGATTTGCTTTTCGTTGAATAAGTGATTTAAAGTTTTCTCGAATTGTGCCGGAGCGTAATATTTCTGATAAGTGATTTCGTTTTTGGTAACGATTCCGTTTGCACGTATTGCACTTAAAATTAAATGTTCCGAGTGCTCTTCATCTGTTGGTTCTGAAGTAATGATATCGGTTGGCAGAATCCTTTCAGTTAAGTCATATACTTTATGAAAACTTTTTCTGGCCCTGACCATGAGAGCTCCTGTATGAAAGAGATATTCAAGTGCGTGTTTGGTTGGCTTCCAGTCCCACCATGTGCCGCGCTTTTTAGGATGCTCAAAGTCCCTTGATTGAAGCGGGCCTTCTTCCATTATCCTGTCAATTACGTACTGAATTACTTTTTTATTCTTTTTGCTCCATGCGCCCCATG
>DASXTZ010000039.1:0-7857 GCA_036505135.1 Ignavibacteria bacterium | reverse complement strand
CCAGCATTATATGCTGCCAGGGCAAATTTATACTTATTTGTGTCACCCGCTTCGTGGTATCTACCCACCAGCGTTGCATAATAATAAATTCCGGCAATGAGATTATTTTTTGGCGAACGATGCTCCTCAATTTTCAACTGCTGTTCAAGCATTGAGCCTGTTCTTGGCATTATTTGCATGAATCCGTATGCTCCCGCATGCGAGACTGCATCGGAGACAAAAGCGGATTCCTGCTTCATCATCGCTAAAATTAGCCGCCAATCCAGCTTATAATAAGCGCATTCTTCAAGCAATACATCTCCATATTGGGCCAAAACTTCGTCCGAAGGTCCCTTGGAAAACTTTCTGTTGGGATTTTTAAGTATTTTTGAAATTATTTGATTGGTCGAAGTTGAATCTTTTATTGTCAAGGCAGAGTCGGTAAAATTATATGCAAATACGTCAAGTATATTTTGCCAGTTATATACCATATCTTCAACATATATAGCGTTGTTTATGCTTATATTTTTAATAGGGTCATCAGAATTTTCCTTCCCTTTGGTTTCAACCGGTGGAATTATCGATTCCGGGTTAGGGTTTGATGTTTCGAAGCCTGCCTTATCATAATTTACGAATCTGATGATTATTGCAGATACCAAAACAATAAACATTAAAACCAGCACATAAACCGGAATTTTAAAAAAGTTATGGAAATTTATAGCTTTAAGGTTCACTGTCACATCATATATAATTGCAAAAATACTATCACAGTTTCCTGCTTTGCCTCAGGGCAGGCAATTTTACCATTTTTTTATCGTTTTTGAAATACTATTATTATCAGGAATTTAGTTAATAAAATAAATTAGATAAATTAAACTTTTTTATGAAAATTTTGTCAAACCATTGTAAAGTAAGGAATACCAACGCGGGCTGTAGAAAATTAAGTGAAAGAAGATAAGAAAAATCAGGAATTTATAAATAATTATGCAATAGCTCGCATACATGAAGGGAAGTCCAGTAAACGGAAATAGTGATATTGAGTTAATAAAACAGTTTAAAAATGGTGATGTCAAGGGTTATAATGAAATTGTTAGGAAATACCAAAAGCAGGTTTACTGGGTTATCAGACGTATTGTACAGGACCATGATGAAACAGATGATATCACTCAGGAGGTATTTATTAAAGTTTATTCCGCTCTTAAAGATTTCAGGGAGGAAGCAAATTTATTTACCTGGTTGTATAGAATTGCTACCAATTTTGCAATTAATCACATTAGAAAAGTAAAGATAAAGAATACCGTGAGCTTTGAAGTAGTTACGGAAGTTATTGAGTATCAGGAAAAAAAGGCAGATGAAGCCATCGATGACCAGCGGAAAAGAAAAATACTTGAAGAAGCAATCGAAACTTTGCCTCCCCAGCAGAGAGCGGTTTTTAATATGAGGTATTATGACGAGCTTCCATATGAAGAGATTTCGAAAATATTGGGTAAATCAGTCGGAGGGATAAAAGCGAACTATTTTCATGCTGTTAAAAAAATAGGGGAATATGTAAAAAGGAAATTATAAGTGCCAAAGAACATAAAAAATATCGAAAAAATCAAGCTCATGCTCCCGGATTATGCAATGGATAAGCTTAACCCGGAAGAGAAAAAGATTGTTGAAAATGCTCTGCAAGAATCGACAGAGCTAATGGCATTATATGGGGAGCTTTCCGGCACTTTTAATTTTGTAAACGGTGTTAAGCTTGAAGAGCCTTCGGCTCAGTACTGGTCAACTCTTCTGCCTAGAATTCATGAAAGAATTGAAACAAAGCAAAAAAGGTTTTCGGTTGAAACATTGGTTTCCTACTGGAAAATCTTCGTTCCCGCCGCGGCGGTTATATTAATTGCCTTAATTTATTTCCTGGTAATTAACAAGCAATCGGACAAAACAATAACCAAAAAACAGATTGAGCAAATCCAAAAAGACACAGTTAAGAAGACTGATGATATTAAGAAAGAAGTTGTAAAAGAAGAAGATAAAGGGAAAGAGTCACCTAAAACCGAAAAAGTTAAAAATCATAAACCTGGATTTAAAAAGCTGCCCGATGTAAAAAATATTGATGTGGCACAGAAAAAAGAAGAGCTGGAAAGTAACGGGGACTTTGCTTCGGAGGATATTGAGCAAGAATCAGTATTTGGAGAAGGAGCAGGCAGCCTTGATGAAGAAACAGAAAGCGGCCTTGATAGACTTAGCGATAATGAAGAGCAACTGCTAATTCAGGAATTAAAAAACTCTAATCTTTAGTACTATGAAAAGAAATTTTACAATATTGCTTTGTTTTATAGGCATTGCGTTTTGCAGTGATGTCTTTTCGCAAAATGATGATATAAGGGATAAAATTGAGGACATCAAGCTTGATAAGATGACTACAAAGCTATCACTTGATGAAACCACTAAAGATTCTTTTATTGATAAGTATAAGGCATTCAGCAAAGATATGAGGGAGCTAAACAGGAAAAGGGCAAAAGCCTATAAAGAAATGACGGAAAATGTTGAAAGCGGAACCGGGTTAGACACCACGGTAAATAAGTTATTGGAATACGAAAAAGAGATCAACCAGAAACGAACCGACTTCATAGCCGATTTAAAGTCAATGCTTACATCACAACAGATAGCCAAAATGATTATTTTCGAAAGGAAATTTAATAACGAGATAAAGAAAATCTTAAAACAATATCAGAAAGAGAATAGGAAAAACTTTAAAGAGTAAAAATTTTCTGATAACCTAACGCTTTTATAGCTTCGCTTACTAAATAAAATGAACCTGTAATTAATATTCGCTTTGCTCTGCTGCTTAAAGCCTCTTTAATAGCTTCATCTATTTTATCTTTAATAACTAAATTATAACTTTTTGGAGCTTTTTTTGCAGCAATTTTGTAAAGCTTTTTAGGGTCTGCTGCCCGTTTGTATTTCGCCTTTGTGAAAATAATTTTGTTTGATAATTTTAATATTTCATTAATAGCCGCAGATATATCTTTATCTTCCATTATTCCAAAAATAACAACCTCAGGCGGTTTACGTTTTAACGCCTTATATGTTTGCTCCAGGCCTCCGGAATTGTGGGAAACGTCAAAAATAAATTCACTATTTTTTATTTTAATCGACTCAAGTCTTCCGTGATAACCAGTATTAACTTTTATTTTGGCTAAACCCTTTTGAATGCATTTATTCGAAGGACAAATTCCGTTTTCATCTAAGAATTTAGAAGAAGCTACTATTGCTGCTCCGGCATTCCTTGCCTGGAAATCACCCGTCAGAGGTATGGTAAAATTAAAGCCCTCAGAATTAGAGATTAGAGCTGCAAATTTCCTTTCCGCCAGTTTAAGTATTTTTATTTCATCATCCATATAAAATAAAAAATCTTTCTCAATCTTTTGTTGAAATAGCTTTTTAAGAGATTTATTGTTATCGCTTACGATCACTTCTATTCCCGGTTTAACTATCCCTACCTTTTCCTGCGCGATTTTTTTCAGGGTATTGCCAAGGTATTGCATGTGGTCCATGCCAATTTGTGTGATTATTGATAGAGCAGGGTAGAGAACGTTGGTTGAATCGAGCCTGCCCCCAAGCCCGCATTCCACAACAGCTATATCAACTTTCTTTCTTGAAAAATATTCAAACGCCATTGCGGTATTTACCTCAAAGAAGGAAGGGCTGATCTTACGAATGATTTTATTATTCTCGTTAAGGAATTTTTTTATAAAGCTATCGGTTATACAATTGCCATTTATTCGTATTCTTTCATTAAATCTTAGAATATGAGGGGAAGTGAATAACCCAACTCTTAAGCTGTGTTCCATTAAAATAGAGGCAATGAAAGAGGCTGTTGAGCCTTTTCCATTTGTCCCTGCAATGTGAATCGACTGGAAATTATTGTGTGGGTTCCCAAGATGCCTTAATAACGCTTTAATATTTGTAAGGTCATATTTCATTCCTGTCCTTTCGAGGGTGAATAAGTAATCAAAGTATTGTTGAATATCCTTCAATAAATTATTTTTCTTTTGGCATCATTATCCGTCAGGCGGCTTATAAGATAAAAGCAAATTAAGCAAAAAGAGTCCACAGCCGCCAGACGGTAAAATCTTCCTGGCAAATAAAAAACCCCGTTTAGCGGGGTTTTTAAAATTAGTCTTTCATTAGCATAATTATTCTTCTACAGCCATTTCTTTTTCTTTCTTCTTCGCTCTCTTTTTCTTAGGTTTCTCTGCAGGAGCTTCATCTCTCTTAAGAACAAGCAAGTCTTTATATGCCTTAAGTCCTGTTCCTGCCGGAATAAGCTGTCCAACAATCACGTTTTCTTTTAGTCCATTCAAGTAATCAACCTTTCCTTCAATTGCTGCATCAGTAAGAACCTTGGTAGTTTCCTGGAATGATGCTGCCGAAATAAAGCTGTCTGTAGTTAATGAAGTTTGAGTGATACCTAAAAGCACCGGGTTTGCAATGGCGGGGTTTGCATCCCTGATCTCTATCAAAGTTTTGCTCTTTTTCTTAAGCTCTGCATTTAATTCTTTAATCTTCTTTTTATCAAAAATATCATACATCCTTACTTTATTTGAATCGCCCTTATTTACCACCATTACTTTGTTCCTTAAGCTTTCGTTCTCATCAAGGAATTTGAACCTATGAATTACGTCTCCTTCAAGATATGTAGTATCACCGGAATCAACGATTCTTACTTTCTGAAGCATTTGTCTTACAATTACTTCAATATGCTTATCGTTTATTTTCACACCCTGCATTCTATATACTTCCTGTATTTCGTTCACAAGATAAGCCTGAACGTCTGCAACACCCTTAATCCTAAGGATATCATGCGGATCAACCGAACCGCTGGAAAGCGCTTCGCCTGCCTTTACTAGATCACCATCACGAACTAATATATGCTTACCTATGGGTATCATGTATTTCTTTTCATCAAGTCCGTCGGCAGTTTTTACCTTCACTTCTCGTGAGCCTCTCTTTAATGATCCGATCTCTACAAATCCATCAATTTCGGTTACAATCGAGGGGGAATTTGGGCTCCTTGCTTCAAATAATTCAGTTACTCTTGGAAGACCACCAGTGATATCCCGCGTTTTTCCCGTATCTCTTGGTATCTTAACAAGTATTTGCCCTGCATAAACTGTATCGCCATCGTTAACCAACAGGTGTGCCTGTGCAGGAATGATATAAGTGCTGAGTAAATCGCCCTTACTATCGGTTATATTAATAGTAGGGCTAAGTGTTTTGTCTTTTGATTCAGTAACCACCTTCTGAATATGACCGGTAGTTTCGTCCGGAGCCTCTGCATAGCTGACATTTTCCTTCAGGTCAATATAAGCCACCTTACCATTATGTTCTGAAACTATTACCGAGTTATACGGATCCCATTCATAAAGAACCTGATTCTTTTCGACTGTGTCACCTTCTTTTATAAGCAGGTGAGCACCATAAGGCACATCGTATTTAGATACCTGCCTGTTATTTTCATCCATAATTAAAATAGTTCCGTTCCGGCTCAATGTTACAAGGAATTCACCTTCTGTAGAAGCAGGGTTAGAATATTTTATAAATTTCATGTTCTCAAATTTAACCTTGCCGGCAAACTTGGTGGGAATTCTCGATTGAGTAACAATACGGCTTGCTGTTCCCCCAATATGGAATGTCCTCAGTGTAAGCTGCGTGCCGGGTTCGCCAATAGACTGCGCTGCGATAACACCAACGGCTTCGCCTACGTCTACAAGCTTACCAGTGGTTAAGTTCCGGCCGTAACATTTAGCGCAAATTCCTTTTCTGGATTCGCATGTGAGCACTGAACGTATCTCAACAGATTGAATTGAAGTTTCAGATACTTTAGCGGCCAGCTCTTCATCAATTACCTCTCCTGCCTTAACAATGTTTTTCCTTGTCAGCGGATCAACTAAATTATGTAAAGTAACCCTTCCAAGTATTCTTTCAGAAAGAGGCTCTTTTATATCTTCGCCGTCCTTCAATGCCTCTACGGTTAAGCCCCTTATTGTTCCGCAATCAAGTTCCGATATTATTACATCCTGTGATACATCTACAAGCTTCCTTGTCAGGTAACCGGCGTCTGCCGTCTTTAAAGCTGTGTCGGCAAGGCCTTTTCTGGCGCCGTGAGTTGAAATAAAGTATTCGAGTATTGACAGGCCTTCTTTAAAATTAGCAATAATCGGATTTTCAATAATTTCACCAGCAGAACCTGTTAAGCTTTTCTGCGGTTTTGCCATAAGTCCCCTCATTCCGGCAAGCTGGCTGACCTGGTCTTGTGAGCCCCTTGCGCCGGAATCTATCATCATATGAAGCGAATTAAAACCTTCTCTTGATGTTCTTAATGTGTTCATAAGGTCGCTTTTTACTTCATTGGTTGCATGAGTCCATATATCAATTACTTTATTGTATCGTTCGCCTTCAGTTATCAAACCTCTCATTCTTGATTTTTCAACGTTGTCCACTTTCTTAGCAGCCGAATCAATAATTTTTTGTTTTGCATCCGGTATAAGAATATCATCAAGATTAATTGATAATCCTCCTTTCATTGCAAAACGGAATCCAATTTCTTTCAAGGCATCTAAGAATTCAACCGTTTTCTGATTCCCTACAACCTTAAACACTTTGGCAATATTCTTTATAATACCTTTCTTTGTCAAAAGCTCGTTTATGAACTCAACTCCATCAGGTACTATCTGGTTAAAAATAACCCTGCCAACAGTTGTTTCAATTACTTTGCCTTTGGTGCGCACTTTAATTCTGGCATGAAGTCCAACGTTACCGGTATTATAGGCAATTATAACTTCATCAGGATTAGAAAATATTTTTCCTTCCCCAAGGTCGCCTTTTCGCATTTTGGTAAGATAGTAGCAGCCTAATACTATTTCCTGGTTTGCAACAGTGATAGGATCACCGTTTTGAGGTGATAGCAAATTGTGGCTTGAAAGCATTAAAACTCTTGCTTCAAGCTGTGCCTCGGGAGAAAGAGGAACGTGAACTGCCATCTGGTCGCCATCAAAGTCAGCATTAAAAGCAGTACATACCAATGGATGCAGCCTGATAGCCTTACCCTCAACAAGAACAGGCTGGAATGCCTGAATGCTTAAGCGATGAAGGGTAGGGGCACGGTTCAGCATTACGGGATGGCTATCGATAACATTTTCCAGGACTTCCCAAACTTCGGGTGTTCTTCTTTCTATTAGCTTTTTCGCGCTCTTTACTGTTTTTACAAGATCTCTATCAATCAGTCTTCTTATTACAAAGGGTTTAAAAAGCTCAAGCGCCATATCTTTAGGTATACCGCATTCGTGTAGCTTTAATTCGGGTCCAACTACAATAACGGCGCGGCCCGAGTAATCAACACGCTTACCCAGTAAGTTTTGTCTGAACCTTCCTTGCTTTCCTTTCAGAATATCCGAAAGTGATTTAAGCGGCCTGTTTTCAGATTTAACCGCCGTTGCACGCCTTGAGTTGTCAAGTAATGCGTCAACAGCTTCCTGGAGCATTCTCTTTTCGTTTCTTAAGATTACCTCAGGAGCCTTAATATCAATGAGCCTCTTTAAACGGTTATTCCTGATTATAACCCGCCTGTATAGATCATTCAAATCGCTTGTTGCAAATCTACCGCCTTCAAGGGGAACTAACGGGCGAAGCTCTGGCGGAATAACAGGAATAACATCCAGAACCATCCACTCCGGCTTGTTTTGCTTTCTGCCTTCCTTTTTCTGGAATGATTTTAATACTCTTAATCTCTTTACTAAATCCTGTTTCTTTTGTATGGAAGTTTCCTCGTATAACTGAGCTCTTAACCTGCTTAAATCTTCATCAACATCAACTCTTTTAAGTAAT
>DASXTZ010000038.1:0-7497 GCA_036505135.1 Ignavibacteria bacterium | reverse complement strand
TTATCATAATAAAACTTAAAATAATAAATGAAATAATTTTTATGAACGTTTTCATAACTTTTTTTATTTATAGATCATTTTATTAAAACCATTTTTTTAGTTTCAGAATAATTACCTGCTATTAACTTGTAAAAGTACACGCCACTGGGATAATTTGATGCATCCCTGCCTGCGCCGCAGCTTCGGCAGGCAGGCCATTCAGCTTCGTATGTGCCCGGACTAAGTTTCTCATTAACAAGTGTTGTCACTTCCCTGCCAAGGGCATCATAAATTATTATCTGTACGGGCACAATATATTGAGCCCCTACCGGGGAAATTTTAAAGCGTATTTTAGTTACAGGGTTAAAAGGGTTTGGATAATTTTGATAAAGCTTAAAATCAGATGGCACCTGATTAGAAATTGGCTCAATTCCAATTGCAGGGTTGGTATAACAAGTATTGTAATAATTTTTAACTACCGCGCTTAGCTCTCTTAATTTGGTAATACTGTTTAAGTTACTGTTACCCCGAGCTATGAGCTGGGCAACAACTACAACCTGTGTATCGCCGGGTGCCATGTTAATCGGCCCTGTTGACACCAAAAACCTCTGGTCGTCTTGGTTAGGCTGTACCCATCCCTGATTAGTAACAGGATCACCTGAATACATGTACTTAGTGATATACCCTAAAGGATGGACTCTAGGTTGCCCATTTCGACAAAATCCCGTCATGAATCTATAAGATTCTCTAAAGGTGGCAGGATTGCCATTGCAAGGATCAGGTGAACCAGCGAACCAATTGTATACGCTCATTTTTAAATCTTTATAACCAACAATTGGAACTCGTATCTTATTCCTACAAACGTAAATTGTATCGTTATTATTGCCTGTAAATTTTAACGACCCTCTAAGCATCAAAAATGCTACAGCAGGAGGAGCTGTGCCGTAATTAGGGTCATTATTATTTCCATTATATGTATACCCTAGATTAAGAGCGCTGTCACATCCAACTTTGTCATCAGTTGCCGAGCCAAGGTCGTCGTCAGTCCAAAATGTAAAGTAAGTATCATTCCATGTGTTGGAGCTTTTATTTATAATTGTAAATTGGGAGATGGCTACATCAGCAAGACCCCCCTGAAAGTCAACCGAAAAATCAATTTTCATTATATCTGCTTTTAGCGGCGCGGTGCTACCATTTGCTACAGTATGCGATTCAGGATACGAATCAGTATATCTGTAGAATAACGTTTGATGACCAAAGTCAAGCGGTTTCCAGCTATTGGTCAAATTATCAAAATATACAGGCGCGCCCTGATTTGAATTTCCAAGCAATGCGTTAGGCCAATTCAGCCTGTCATCATCATTAACACCAATGTTAAGCTTGTAAATTTTATATAGGGGGTCGTTCTGACCCTGAGGAATTCCATTATTATCAGTGTAGCCCGGAAGACACTCAAAAGCGTATTCGGTTATTGCAACCAGGGTATCGTTTCCTACTCTAGCACCTAACCACAAACCGGTCGCAAACCTTGCATATTTACCTGTGCCTTTAGGCCATTCAAATCCGGGATTATTGCCGTTAAAAGGGTCATAATTAAACGAGCCGTTGTTTCTAAACCATGTGCTGATATTATTGGCATTGAGCTGCTTTGAGCTTAACACAAGTATTTCATTATCACTTCGATTTTTATCGTTATGATAAACAAATGAAATACTTATTATCAGAGTTGTAAATACAATGATATATAAAGTTTTCATCTTGATTTATTTTATTTTATCAACAGCATTTTTCTTGTTTCCGACAAGCTTTGCATAAAGCCTGAAGGACGTACCGTAAGCTTGCAGAAATACATACCGCTTGGATATTGCCCGGCATTCCAGTCTACTTCATATTCACCGGCTGATAAGGATTCATTAACAAGGGTTATGACTTCCCTGCCCAAAATGTCATAAATAATCAGCTGGGTCCGCATTGATGTGTTTGATAAATTAGGGATTTCAAATCTTATCTTAGTTCCCGGATTAAACGGGTTAGGATAATTTTGGTATAACCTGAAATCGGTTGCTTCAGCACTCGGTATTTCTTGAATAGGTGGCAGCCCTAAAATACATTCTTCATATATCCTTCTTATCAGGTCAGAGTAAACGCGAAGGGTCATTATAGTGCCAAGATTACTTGAACCCCTGGCATAGATTTGCGATATGACAATGGTTTGAGTGTCTCCTGGATTTATGTTTACAGGTCCGGTTGAAATTAGAAATCTGTAATCTTTTGCATCGTAGAAACGCTTAAACTTTGTAATGTATCCGCTTGGATGGATAATAGGCGAACCATCTTGATTTAAACCCGACATTAACCTGTAAGCCTCAATTCTATTTGCAGGGTTAAAATCATTTATTGTCCCACCGTTAAACACCGTCATTCTTTTATTCCGGTAACCCAACTTAATTTTTTTATCTAAGCCTTCACACACAAATGTTGAATCTTGCATATTTCCGGTATATTCATCAGCTCCTTTAAGCATTTCAAAAGATACAGCCGGAGGAGTCCCGTATTCAGGGTCACTTGGCCGTGAATTATAAGTATAACCATATTGAAGCGCCGAATCACCCGCTATCATATCATCTGTAGGGGCGCCAATATTATCATTTGTCCAAACGCTTATATAGATATCATTCCAAACATTATTGCTTCTATTTATAATTTTTATTTTCGAAAATATTGCTTGGGCAGCAGGACCGTTAAGATCGAATGCATAATTCAGCATTTTTACGTCAGCTTTTAAAGCATTGTTTCCATAAGAATCAGTAAAGCAATAGAACATGGTTTGATGGCCATAGTCAAACGCTTTCCATTTGTTTGAAATAACGTCGAAATAAACGGGCGCACCCTGGTCTGAATTTCCAAGCAACACATTTGGCCATTGAGTTCTGTCCTTATTTTTAATCCCATAAGTAAGTTTATAAACTCTGAACTGCGGGTCATCTTTACCATGCGGTAAACCATTATTATCAGTATAGCCAGGCTGAAAATCAGATATATAATCCGATTTAGATACAATAGTATCACCCAAAACTCTTGCTCCTATCCATATGCCGGAAATAAATCTTACATGTGAACCGCTACCTTTTGGCACCTCAAAGCCGGGGCCATCTGTAATATAGTTATGATTAAAAGAACCATTATTCCTGTACCATGCTTTTATTATATTAGCGTCAAGAGTGTTAAAACTAATCATATCATTTTCTGATATATTATTTTTATTTCCTTCATCATAAAAGGCAAATGCTATGATAAATAATATTGGAAGCATTGCGAAGAGCTTAAATATTTTTTTTTCTTTCATGGTAAATAAATCATTTTGAAAAACAAAATGTCATCATTTTACTAATACCATTTTTTTAGTTTCAGAATAGTCACCTGCAATTAATTTATAAAAGTACACGCCACTGGGATAATCTGATGCATCCCTGCCTGCGCCGCAGCTTCGGCAGGCAGGCCAATTAATTTCATAAGCACCCGGACTTAGCTTTTCATTAACAAGTGTTGTAACTTCCCTGCCAAGTGCATCGTAAATAATCAGTTTTGTTAACACACCCCGTCCGCCGTCGGCATCCACCCCTCTCCAGAGGGGAATTTCAAAACGAATTGTTGTTACAGGATTAAACGGATTCGGATAATTTTGATACAATTTAAATTCACCAGGTACTTCATTAGAAATTGGTTCAATTCCAATTGCAGGCGCTGTATAGCAGCTGTTATAATAGTTTTTTACTAATGCGCACAGCTCTCTTAATTTAGTTATACTGTTTAAGTTACTTGTGCCGCGGGCAATCGGCTGAGCTATTACAATTACCTGGGTATCACCCGGAGCCATGTTAACCGGACCCGTTGAAAGTATTGACCTTTGGTCATCTCCGCTACCTGTTTGATTCCACCCGGTATTAGTAACAGGATCCCCTGAAAACATGTATTTTGTAATATAACCTAAAGGATGAACTATTGGCTGTCCATTTCTGCGAAATCCCGACATATACCTGAATGATTCCCTAAAATTTGAAGGATTACCGTTCTGAGGGTCATTTGTATTGCCAAACCAATTAAACCCACTCATTTTCAAATCTTTGTATCCTATTAATGGGATACGTGTTTTATTTCTGCAAATAAAGACGGTGTCATTATTATTTCCTGTAAACTTTAATGCACCTCTAAGAAAAAGGAAACCAACAGCAGGTGGAGCGTTTCCGTATTGCGGGTCATTATTAGTGCTATTATAAGTATACCCTAAGTTAAGCGCACTATCGCAACCAACTTTGTCATCAGCAGCATAACCAAGGTCATCATCTGTCCAGATTGTGATGAAAGCATCGTTCCAGGTATTATTGCTTTTGTTTATTATAGTAAATTGGGAGAATACAACATCGTCAAGTCCGCCAGGAGCGTTTAATGAAAAATCCACTTTCATCACATCTGCCTTTAGGGGTGCGGTGCTTCCATTCTGAAGTGTATGTGATTGTGGATATGAATCAGTGTACCTGTAAAACAGTGTTTGATGACCAAAGTCTAGCGGCTTCCAGCTATTTGTTAGGTTATCAAAATATACAGGGGCGCCCTGATTGGAATTTCCAAGTAATGCATTTGGCCAGTTTGCTCTATCTTGGTCATTAATCCCATAAGTAAGCCTATAAATTCTGTACACAGGATTATTTTCTCCCTGAGGAACTCCATTATTATCTGTATAACCGTTTAAGTATTCAGAACCATACGACGTAATTGCAACCAAAGTATCATTGCCAACCCTTGCACCAAGCCACAAGCCTGATGCAAATCTTGCAAATTTACCCGAACCCTTTGGCCATTCAAAACCAGCGTTTGCAGGATTTACGGGATTGTGATTGAACATTCCATTTGTTGCAAACCACGTGCTGATGTTATTTGCATCTAATTTTTGAGAGGTTATTACTAAACTCTCATCGCCGTTGATTTGTTTATTTTCGTTATGCTGAAAAGCTGTGCCGGATATAATTACAAGAAGCATGAAGAGCTGAAGGACCTTACTTTTTTTCATGACAGTGCCTCCAATTTTTTTAAGTTAAATTATAATATTAAATCATATCGAAGGGCGGCAGTGATGGGTGAAAATTTCATTGAGATAAACTCAAAACAAATATAGTGATAAATCAGCCTTGTAAATACATAAATTTATCCCCCTTTACTAACTTATGCCCCGCCAAAAATTCCTTTGCAGACATTCTCCTTTTCCCTTCCGGCTGAATTTCTTCGATTTTAAGCAGGAAATCGGCGCATGACACATACATTTCATTTTCTTTAATAATAATTTCACCAGAGTCTTCTGACGCAGCAAGATCTGTTAAAGATGTTTTGTATATTTTGAATTGCTTGCCGTTTAAGCTGGTAAAAGAGCCCGGGTGCGGAGAAAGCCCCCGGACTAAATTGTGAATTTTCTGCGCAGGGCTGTTCCAGTTTATTCTGCAGTCTTCCTTGAATATTTTTGGTGCAGGTGTTGCTATAGATTCATTTTGTTCTGTCAGAGGAACTTTGTTCTTATCTTCTTCAATAATCTTTATTGTATCTAAAACAACCTCTGCTCCAACCGACATTAATTTGTCATGCAGCGTGCCTGCATTATCATGATCTGTTATTTCGACTTTTTGCTGCAGTATAATATTCCCTGTATCAACTTTATCTTTTAAAAAAAATGTTGTAACGCCGGTTTGGTTTTCTCCGCTAATAATTGCCCAATTTATCGGCGCCGCTCCCCTGTATTTTGGCAGCAATGACGCATGTAGGTTAATTGAACCATATTTCGGAAGATTGAAAACTTCGGGAGGAAGAATTCTGAATGCAACTACAACAATAAGATCCGGGTTTAAATTCTGCAGGGCCTTTACAAATCCAGGGTCATTTAGCTTAGCTGGCTGAAGAACATTCAACCTATTTTGCATAGCATATTGTTTAACTGCGCTTTCACTTAGTTTCAGGCCTCTGCCTTTGGGTTTATCGGGAGCCGTTACGACGGAAAGAAGCTTGTGTCCGGAATTGTGAATTCCCCTGAGAGCTGGGACAGCAAATTCCGGCGTTCCCATGAAAACTATATTCATGTTTAATGCTTCGAATGGGTTTTACTCTTTTTCCTCGGAATCTCAGCCAGCAGGTAATCGGTCTCAATATCTCCTTTTTTTATCTTATCCAGTTCGTTCTTAATTATTTTACGCTGCTCTTTGGTTATGCGGTCAACAAAAAGAATGCCGTTTAAATGGTCAATCTCATGCTGGGCTACCCGCGCCATAAGCCCGTTCAATTCAACGTGATGTTTATTGAGGTCAACGTCCTGATACTCAAGATAAATTGTTTCAGGTCTTATGATTTCTGACCTGAGATAAGGAATGCTTAAACAGCCTTCTTCCATTAATGCTTCGCCGTGGCTATCTTTAACTACAGGATTTATTAGCGTTAACGGCAGATATTTTATTTTTTTATCTTCCTCAGCTTTGTTGATATCAATTACAGTTAAGGCAATATCTAACCCAACCTGCGGAGCTGCCAGACCAATTCCATGAGCTTTATGCATAGTATTGTACATGCTGCCAATAAGCTCAATAAGATTATCATCTGCCTTAGTTATTCTTTTTGTTTTTTTTCTAAGGACTTCGAAACCATATGTATAAATTGGAAGTATTTTCACAAATTTTCGCCTTTCCGCAAAAGGCAGGCAAAATTATCTCTAATTGTTTGTAAAATCAATTTATTAAGTAATATTTATAATAAATATAAAATATATAGTTGTTATATTAATCAAAAATACGAGTATTGATAAAGCAGAAAAATAAGTTTAAACTTGTTCGGCATGAAAATATTGTTTCCAAAAGTCTTTAATATATATTTTATAATAGCTTTCCTTGTTCTATTAGTTTCAAGCACTTTTCCACAGGACGAAAAAAGTTCAAGCGGCAATACCGATTCTTCCTCATATTCTAAAACATTAAAGCTTAAGCCCTCAAAAGAGCAATTAATAGATAAAAACAACATTAATTTTATTAAATTTGGGGCGGTAACAGGCGTTACAGCTGGAGCTTTTATCTGGCTGCACAATTACCAGGCAAACTCATGGTGGAAAGACCAGCGGGGCTCATTTCACATTTCAAATGACTGGGAATATGCCATGTCTGCAGATAAGTTTGGCCATTTTTTTGACGGAGCTTTTGTGCAGAGCCTTTACCAGGGCGCCTTTGAATGGTCAGGATTTAAAAAAACAACAGCAATGTGGATTGCAACTGCTTTCAGTATTGCCTATATGACTGATATCGAAATCGAAGATGGGTTTGCAAGAGATTGGGGATTCAGCCCGGGTGACCAGTTGGGAAACGTATTAGGTGCATTTTATCCTGTAGCACAGTATTATTGGACCCCTCTTCAAAATTTTAATTTTAAATGGAGCTATTATCCTTCCGAAGAATTAAGAAACGGTGACAAAAACGGAGTCTTCCTTGATGATTA
>DASXTZ010000037.1:0-3534 GCA_036505135.1 Ignavibacteria bacterium | reverse complement strand
AGTGTGCAGCAAACTTTAAAGCTTGGGAAGGATTTAATGTTTTTGCAGATAAATGAGGATCCCAAAGTTATCCAATATAGTAAACAATTAATGTGTGAAGACACGGGAATCAGCTATGAAGAACCTTCGCCCAATTCCTTTTCTTTCAACTCACCTTATGGTGCCTGCCCCACCTGCAAGGGACTTGGCACTACCTTTCATGTAAATATGGCGGCAGTTATTCCTGATCGGGATCTTAGTATTACTGAAGGAGGCATTGCCCCCCTTGGCGGGGAAAGAGAAGCTTACGTCTATAAACAGGTACAGGAGATCGCTAAGAAAAATAAAATTTCTCTGCAAAAGCCATTAAAAGATTTACAAAAGAGATCGCTTAACATTTTATTATATGGAAATGAAGAAGGAAGGGAAGTGGAGATAGATTTCGAAAACATGCAATTCGATCCCGAATCTCCTTATGAGGGTATAGTTAACATGCTGAAGCGTTGGTTCAATAATGGGTACAGTGAGGGATTACGTGATTGGGCTGAAGGATATATGGAACTAAAGCCTTGCGGAACTTGTAACGGAACAAGATTAAAAAAGGAAAGCATTTGGTTTAAAATAGTAGGAAGAAATATTGCTGAGCTAAGCAATATGAATTTGGATAATCTCGCTGCTTGGTTTGATGGTATTGAGTTGAGAATATCTGACAAGCAAAAAATAATCGCTAAGGATATTTTGAAAGAAATAAGAGAAAGGCTACAGTTTTTATTGGATGTCGGTCTTTCATATCTCTCTTTAAATCGCCCGTCAAAAACACTGAGCGGGGGCGAGTCTCAGCGAATCAGGTTGGCGACTCAGATCGGTTCACAGCTACAAGGGATCACCTATATTTTAGATGAACCTTCCATTGGCTTACATCAGCGGGATAATCATCGCTTAATCGAAGCATTGAAAAACCTAAGAGATATTGGAAATAGCGTTCTTGTTGTTGAACATGATAAGGATATTATGTTATCTGCCGACCATTTAATTGACATTGGCCCCAAGGCCGGATATCATGGAGGAAAGATTGTAGCGCAAGGGTTGCCGACGGCATTTTTAAAACTTGATACGCTTACATCAAGCTATCTTAACGGCTATCGTCGAATTGCTACCCCCAAGGAAAGAAGAAAAGGCAATGGAAAATTTCTTGAGCTAAAAGGAGCCAAAGGAAACAACCTGCAAAATGTTGATGTAAAATTTCCTCTCGGAAAGTTCATCGTTGTAACAGGGGTAAGCGGCAGTGGAAAATCAACTTTGATCAATGAAACGTTGTATCCCCTTCTTTCCAAACATGCCTACGGGTCCAGGGTAACACCGCTAGAATATAAAAACATTAAAGGGCTTGAGTATATTGATAAAGTAATTGAAATTGATCAATCGCCCATTGGTCGAACGCCTAGGAGCAACCCGGCCACTTACTGTGGATTTTTTACTGATATAAGAACATTATTTGCGTCAGTTCCAGAAGCAAAGATTCGTGGATATAATGCCGGACGTTTTTCATTTAATGTAAAAAGCGGGCGGTGCGATGTATGCGAAGGAGGAGGAATGAGAGTTATTGAAATGAATTTTTTACCTGATGTTTATGTGCATTGTGAAAAATGTAACGGCAAGCGGTATAACAGGGAAACATTGGAAATAAGGTATAAAGGAAAGTCAATTGCTGATGTGCTAGAAATGACAGTGGAGGAGGCGGTTGAATTTTTTCAACAGGTACCTTATATATATCGAAAGATAAAAGTGCTTGATGAGGTGGGCTTAGGCTATATAACTCTGGGCCAATCTGCGGTTACGCTGAGCGGTGGTGAAGCGCAGCGTGTAAAACTATCAACCGAGCTATCAAAAAGAGACACAGGGAAAACTTTTTACATTTTAGATGAGCCAACTACAGGTTTGCATTTTGAAGATATACAGCATCTGCTGGATGTTTTAAATAAGCTGGTTGACAGAGGAAATACAGTATTGGTGATTGAGCACAATATGGATGTGATAAAGGTTGCCGACCATATTATTGATCTTGGGCCTGAAGGAGGCGATGGAGGAGGCAAAGTTTTATTTGAAGGAGTTCCTGAAGACTTAGTAAATCACAAAGAAAGTTACACTGCAGAATTTTTAAAAGCTGAGCTTTTTACCGACGGATGTATAAATTAATAACAGGGCTTCTCTGGAGATAGCTTTATTATTCAAATGAATTCCCGTAAATACGGTAGGGAGTGATTGCGAAAAATCTTTTTGAATTTGTCAGAACCGGCTGACAGGTTTCATACGGATACCAGATTTTACCAATTTCCCCACCAATACGGGATTCTTAGTTATGGTAAGTAAAGAGCTACCGGCTATTGATATTGCCCGGTAAGGTTGGCAGAAGGTAATTAATAAAATACGTATACTAGACTATGAGAGTACCAATAGAGAACGGATTAGGTTTGATCAACCAGGTATTAGATTTTATTAAGCCCTCTGCCGTTACCGGAACAGAGTTTGTAAAAGAACTTTATCTGAACACGATTTTTCCTGTGGTCAAATATTCATCATCAGCGAATACATGATACATATATGAGCCTTTCTTTAATTGATTGAGTGCTTTTCTGTCGCCTGCTTTCATTTTATAGTTTGCTACCATATTGCCATTTATATCAAATACAAGAAATTCTATTTCCTTTTTATTATCCGGCCTGGCAATGATGTGTACTTTTCTTTTAATTGCGTCATGAAAAACCTTAACTGAATTCTGATTTTTAAATGACTTTTCTTTCCTTGTTGGTTTTTTGTCATCTTCAAAATTCTTGTTGAGGTAAATTTTATTTGCATGTTCCATTGCCAGTAATCTTGACTGGGCTATAAAAATGGTAATAGTCAGCAAAAAAAATCCAGGGCGTAAAAGTTTAACTACTTGCCTGCAGTTCATAAGGGTTGTTTTTATAGGGTGGAATAAATAAGCTTAATAATATAGAGGGCATCGTAACTGACGAATAGCTCTTCCATTTGGCGTATTGTTGCCATTCAATCTCCAGCCCATACGGATAATGGTGGAAAAGAAGGCATCGTTTTCTTTTGGATCTCCTCGTTGCTCGTCAAGTGCCGGACGGCTGGTAGGAGTAATATCGTCACTTCTATAATATAATTTGTTTGCTAATGCAGCTTTATCAGATGAGAGATGATTATTGAATAAAAGAGGATCGATATAAGTAGTACTTACATCATCTACATAATCAGTAAATAATTTTCTGTGCATTATCTCTAATCCTATAAACATATTTTCTTTTACATAGTATTTGAAACCGAAACCTATAGGTATTTCCATTTGAGTAAGCTTATAAACTTGCCTATCGGGATATTCGGCAAAACCTTGCCCTTCTGTATGCAATGGTTGTAATTCAATCCAATTTCCACTTTCATCTTTGGTTTTGGGATTGAAGTGATAAGCACCTACACCGATAACGCCGTAAGGGCGCAGCTTGCCCATCAACCCATCATATTGTTCAATAAAAACAGAAGGATAAAACTCTA
>DASXTZ010000036.1:0-2721 GCA_036505135.1 Ignavibacteria bacterium | reverse complement strand
CTTACTTTTTTTGAAGATATTCTCGCCGCTTCTTTTCTGGCATTTTTTCAATCGCATATCGTAACGTCGTTCTGGGCATTTGCAGGCAATACTGATTCAAAAATTTTTCCAATACTTTCATATCTCTGTTTCCTGTTTCTTTCAGCATCCATCCAACAGCCTTATGTATCAAATCATGTTTATCGGTAAGCAGCAGTTTTGCAAGCATTAGTGTAGTCGTAAAATTCCTGTTTCTAATGAACGTATAAGTTGAAACTACTGCTATTCTTCTTTCCCAGATATTTTTTGATTTAGCCAGCTTAAACAAAACATCTTTCGGCTTATCTAAAAGGTAATCTCCTAAAATAGATGAAGCCGAACTATCAACCAGGTCCCAATTGTTAATATTTTTAGAATTTTTAAGATAAAATTTTACAATATCTTTTTTTCCTATATCACCTGATCCGCGGTATTTTAATCTTAAAATAAATAAGCTGGTTAAACGTAATTCATGTAAGGGGCTAAGCAATAATTTTTGAAGATTATTTAAGCTGAGCCGGGTATATTTTCTTGCAATATGTCTTTGATCGGGAACAGTAATCCCTGAGAATTTATCGCCTTCGCCATATTCACCTTTGCCTGTTCTGAAAAATCTTTGCATAATTTTTGCTTTTTCAGGGTTAGCATGTGATTTAAGCTCAGCTGTTAATTCATTTATGAGAGCCATTTTTATCCCTCTTGCATGCCTTTACAAATTCCCTGAACAATGGATGTGCCTTTGTAGCGCGCGACTTTAATTCCGGGTGAAACTGGCATGCTATAAACCAGGGATGATTATGCAGCTCAATAATTTCAACCAAATCCTTATCCGGATTTATTCCCGAAAATATGAAACCCGACTTTTCAAACTTTTCCCTGAATCGATTGTTAAATTCGTACCGGTGCCTGTGGCGCTCATGAATATGGACAGTCTTATAGGTCGCGTATGTTTTTGTTCCTTTTTTAATATTGCATGCGTATGAGCCAAGCCTCATAGTACCGCCTTTTTCTGTAATGCCTTTTTGCTCTTCCATCAAGTCAATTACATTATTCTTTGTCATTTTCACCTCCGCACTGTTGGCATCTTTCAATTTGAGAGCATTACGTGCATATTCAACTACTGCAAGCTGCATTCCGAAACAAATTCCAAAAAACGGAATTTTATTTTCACGAACATATTTAATTGCCCGGATCTTACCTTCTGTTCCGCGCTCGCCGAAACCGTAGGGAACAAGCAGGCCATTGATACCAGTAAGATGTTTTCCTGTATGGGAATCGTTTTCAAGGTCTTGCGCTGAAACCCATTTTATATTAACTTTAACATTGTTTTCCGCACCCGCATGGACAAATGCTTCAAGTATGCTTTTATACGCATCAGGCACCATGTTGTATTTGCCGCATATTCCAACCGTTATGCTGTGCTTTGGATTATTAATGCTGTTAACAAGTTTCTTCCATTTTGCAAGCTTTGGCTTGGAGCCATCTATTTTTAGCTTTTCAACAACTATATCATCTAGCCTTTCCCGGGAAAGTTCCAGCGGAACCTGATAAATAGTTGGAACGTCCTTTGCAGATATAACACAGTTAGTCTGAACGTTACAGAATAGCGCTATTTTTTCCTTTATTTCCTGCGAAATTCCGTTATGGCTCCTGATAACTAAAATGTCCGGCTGAATTCCAATTTCAAGCAGGGTTTTTACGCTATGCTGAGTTGGTTTAGTTTTAATTTCCCCTGCAGCTTCTATAAAAGGGACATATGTTAAATGAATCGAAAGCGAGTTCTCTCTTCCAACTTTCAGCATTAACTGCCTCATAGCTTCAAGAAAAGGCAATGATTCGATATCACCAACTGTTCCGCCAATTTCCGTTATGATTACATCGTAATTTTTTGTTTCGGCAAGCAGTGTCATTCTCCGTTTTATCTCGTCAGTGATATGAGGAACAACCTGAACCGTAGCCCCAAGATAGTCGCCTCTTCTTTCTCTTGTGATGACCTCATTATAAACCTGCCCTGTTGTGGTATTGTTAGCCTTTGTCATATTCATATCAAGAAATCTTTCGTAATGCCCAAGGTCAAGATCGGTTTCTGCGCCGTCTTCGGTAACATAAACCTCTCCATGCTGGTATGGGCTCATTGTTCCCGGGTCAACATTTATGTACGGATCAAACTTTTGCAGAGTCACACGCAGGCCTCTTGATTTAAGCAGTAGCCCAATAGATGATGCTGCTATTCCTTTACCAAGTGATGAAACAACACCACCGGTTAAAAAAATATATTTTACTTGTTTCATTTATTTGTTTTTTCAAGTTAGTCAATTAATTGTGATTTAATCTTTTCAGCAATATTATTTAATTCACCTCTTTCAGGCAGATTTTTTCTGTAACCTGCAGGAAATTTAAGCCCGAAACCGTCATCTGTAAACCTTGGGAAAATATGTAAGTGTGTATGAAACACCTCCTGTCCTGCCGCAGCGCCATCGGCAAGAAAATAATTTACTCCCCCCAGTCTTAGCCCTGATTTTCTTAAAGCCTGATTTATCTTTTTTGCCAAAATAAAAAACCTGCCAGAAGTATTGTCATTCATATCTGAAATCATCTCAACATGCTCTTTAGGAATGATAAGTACGTGGCCCTGATTAACGGGTTGAATATCCATGAACGCAAGCAATAAATCATCTTCGTACACTTTACTGCATGGTATGA
>DASXTZ010000035.1:0-3737 GCA_036505135.1 Ignavibacteria bacterium | reverse complement strand
AGCTGCACAGGCGCTGGATTTTCATGATTTTACACCCGGCATTGGTGTAAGAACTGCAAAGAAAGTTATACGCAAAAACGTTGAGCATCTTGATGTTGACCGTCCGCTGTATAAAGACCATACAACGATGAAAGAGCTTGTTAAATCGTGTGAGATTTTATCTGAGGTAGAAAAAGAAGTTGGCAGCCTTGAAGATTTAACAGCCAAAGCACAATCAGTTAACGGAAATAAAAAACAGGTGAAGTTTAAATAATACCAAATAAACAGGCAGGTTAGTTCTAAAAAATTAGATTGCTTCGCCCATTCCTTCCTTGCAAATTTAAAGCATGAAAACAGTTTTAATCACCGGCGCCAACAGAGGCATTGGGTTTGAAACCGCCCGCCAGCTTGGCAGGCTTGGTTTCTACATTTTTCTTGCTGCTCGTGACGATGAAAAAGGGAAGAAGGCAATAGACCAGTTGAAGAAGCAAAATTCAGATGGAATGTTCGTTCAGATTGATGTATCGAACAAGGAAAGTATTCAACGGGCATTTGAGATTGTAAAGAACAAAACCAAAAAATTAGATGTGCTTATTAATAATGCGGGATTATCGCTAAAAGAAGATAGAAATATTTTAAATATTGATGTTAAAGATATCAACAAATTATTTTCCACAAACGCTATCGGACCCTTGCTTGTTATACAGATTTTTAATCCGCTTCTGAAGAATGGCAGCCGTATAATAAATGTTTCAAGCGGGGGCGGTTCAATGTCTGATCCCGTAGAAGGATGGTCGCCTGTTTATTGCGTTACAAAATCAACATTGAATTCAATAACCCGCCAAATAGCTTTTGTCATGGGGTATAGTAATATTGCTGTTAACTCAGTTTGTCCCGGGTGGGTAAAAACCGATATGGGTGGAAGGGGAGCGTCGAGGCCGGTCGAAAAAGGAGCAGAATCAATTGTTTGGCTGGCAACTGAAGCTCCAATTAAGTTAACAGGAAAATTTATTAGGGATAAAAAGGTAATTCCTTGGTAGCCCTCACCCCTAACCCCTCTCCACATGGAGAGGGGAATTATCATATATGAATGAATTTCAGGAAATAAAATTTAGCGCTGCACTGCCTGAGCAAGTTGATGAAATTTGTAACCTTGTTAACTCCGTTTACCGTGGAGAAGAAGCTGAAAAAGGATGGACAAATGATAATAATCTGATGGAAGGACCCAGGATAACTATTGAACAAGTAGCAAAATATATTAACCGCGAAAATAATGTAATAATACTTGCATTAATAGAAAATAAAATTATAGGATGCGTTCATTTAAAGAAAATAAATAATAACTGCGATCTCAGCATGCTTTCCGTTGATGTTAATTACCAGAATAAAAAAATTGGCAGAGAAATTATAAATAAAAGCGAAGATTATGCAAAAAATGTTTTTAGATGCACTGAGATGGAACTCAATGTAATTGGGCAAAGAAAAGAACTGATCGATTATTACCTCATACGCGGCTATATTTTGACCGGAAAAGAAGAGCCTTGTATCATAAAGGAGAGTTTTATCAAAGCTAAAGTTAATGACCTTTATATCGTTTTTATGGTGAAGAAGCTATAGTGAATGTATTAATTTTTACAATATGAATTTGAGTATTGATTTTCGTTCTGCCACTGGTGAAGATAGTGAGAAAATTTGCAGCCTTGTCAACTCAGTTTATCGTGGCGACAATGCAAAAAAAGGATGGACAACCGAAGCAGACCTCCTTGGTGGAATCAGAATTAATATTAATACAGTTAATGATGTTATCAACAGAGAAAATAACGTTATTTTACTTGCATTAATTGAAGATAAAGTTGTTGGATGTGTACATCTTGAAAAGAAGAACAGCAAGTGCCATCTCGGAATGCTTTCGGTTGATGTTGATTATCAAGATAAAAAAATTGGCAGAGCCTTAATGGATGAAAGTGAAACCTATGCAAAAAATACCTTTGGGTGCCGTGAAATGGAAATGAAAGTTATAGGGCAACGCACGGAATTAATAGATTACTACTTAAGACGCGGGTATAAATTGACCGAAGAAAAAGAACCGTTTATTGTAAGCACTCACTTTGGCGAACCTAAAATAGATAATCTTTATTTTATTTATATGGTAAAGCAATTGTAATTTTACATTACAACCACTATAAAATCAAAATCTTATAGTTTTTTAAATTTAAAATTCTTGACAAATGAACTTTAAGACATTATATTTGTAAAGTACTTTAAATTTTAAAGTAAAAATAAGCAAATTTTTAATGATTTCAGGCAAAAAAATTATAGAAGTTAAAAATCTTGTAAAGAAATACGATGAGCTTACCGCCGTGTATGGTATTTCATTTGATGTATTTGAAGGCGAAATATTCGGACTACTTGGTCCAAATGGCGCAGGCAAAACCACAACCCTAGAAATAATGGAAACCCTGCGAGATGCTACAAGCGGCGAAGTTATGGTTGATGGCCTATCTGTTTCAAAAGACAAGGAAGAAGTAAAACAAATTATTGGAGTTCAGCTTCAGCAATCAGGTTTCTATCCCGGTATAAACCTTACCGAATTAATCAATCTTTTTGCGGGGTTATACAATGTTAATGTAAAACCTCACGAGATTCTTGAAATGGTTGGGCTTGAAGAAAAAGCAAAAGCTCTTTACAAAAATCTATCTGGTGGCCAAAAGCAGCGCTTTGCAGTAGCGACTACTCTCATTAACAAGCCTAAAGTTATTTTTTTAGACGAACCCACTACAGGCCTTGACCCGCAGGCGCGTAGAAATCTATGGGCGCTAGTTACAAATATTCGCAGCCAGGGCACGACTGTTGTGATTACAACTCATTACATGGATGAAGCTGAAAAGCTTTGCGATAGAGTCGGAATAATGGATACGGGAAATATTATCGCTATGGACACACCCGATAAATTAATTGATAATCTTTTAAAAAAAGGCTTTGAGCGGGTTGAAAAGCTTAAGCATGCTTCACTGGAAGATGTTTTTTTAAGCCTTACAGGAAAGGAACTGCGCGATGAATAAATACAGCAATATAAAAGCAATGTTGGCAATTACACGGGCAAGTCTCAGCTCTATCAGGCGAAATCCATCATCGATTGTGTTCAGTCTTGCGTTCCCGCTGATATTTATAATTGTATTTGGTTTTATCAGCGGCTCCGGATTTAAAATGGAAGTGGGTGTTTTAAGCACTTCAGATAAAAATAATATATTTTTTGATGCTCTTATGAAAACGGAGAATGTAAAGTTTGTAACAGAACAAAGTGATGATGAATTAAATAAAAGACTTGAACGCGGAAAGATAGATGCACTGCTGGATATAAGAAAAAATGAAAATGGAATGCCGCCTTACATAATTGAAGTAAGAAGCAATAAGGCTTCACCGGAACGTTCCGGCCTTTTTAAGCTAATACTAAATAATATTGTTGATAAATCGAATCTTATTTTAAGCAATTCGAATATTCATGTTGCTGAAATCAAAGAAACTGTAGTAGAAGGCAGGGTATATAAAACAATTGATTTTATATTGCCGGGCCAGCTTGGATTTGCAATACTTGGTGCGGGGGTTTTTGGTACCGCATTTGTATTTTTATCCCTTCGCGAAACTCTTGTTATAAAAAGATTTTTCGCCACCCCCATTAACAGGAAATTCATTGTCTTAGGCGAAGCAATAGCCAGGCTTATATTTGCTTTAAGCACTTCCATAATAATTATTCTTGT
>DASXTZ010000034.1:0-7588 GCA_036505135.1 Ignavibacteria bacterium | reverse complement strand
CCGTTAATGTCCCATCAAGGTCAAATAAAATGGTATTAAAAGTGTTAATAATCAAGCACTCTCTAAAGGCTGTTTGCCGCAGGCTTTGCGTTCCACACTCTTATCATCATTAAGGAGCCGATTAATGAAAAAGGTACAATCATATAAGTCCATGCACCCCAACCGAATTTATCAAGTCCCGCGCCTAGCAGAAAACCGGTTAAGCCTGATGCAATGTATTGTATCCCATCAAGAGTTCCTGCAACGGTCGCTGCGGCTTTTGTACCGCCAAAATCCATAGAGGCAGTTCCGGAGAGCATTCCATGCACACCAAATATCCACATACAGCAAATACCAACAAGGAAAGCCGCAAAGGCAGCGCTGGATACCCATCCAAGCATTAAAATAAAAATTATTTGCCCTATGTAAAAAATAAAAGCAACAGGCGCTCTTCTTGACTGGAATACCTTATCAGAAAGAAAGCCGCATAGCAAGCCTCCTAATATTCCGCCTGCGGTTATTCCAAGAGTTGCAATATCATATAAAAGTGACCCATGCTCAATATGGTGCACTTCGGATAAGAAAGGAACCAGCCATAACAGAAGTCCCTGCCTGACAAAGCCTGTGCAGAATTCGGCGATTGTTATTGTAAGAATTATAGGGTTTCTAAAGACTTTTTTTATTAAATACTGCCAGTCAACAGGTCTATCCTTATCAGGGTCATCGGCGGAAGCATCACCGGTATGGAAATCATGGTGTCCCGCCTGCGAAGGCTTATCTTTTACTATAAATATATCTATTAAGAACATTATAAATATAGCAATTGAGGGTACAATAAAAACATAAAACCATGGAAATGCGGAAAGTATCCATCCTCCGACAGTGTAGGCCAATAAATATCCGCTGGAGATCATAATTCCAAAAATGCCGCCAAATACTCCCCTTTCCTTTACATGAAACCAATGTGAGTTAACTTTAACCACAGATAGGGCCCCAAAAGACTGAAAATACTGGTTAACCGAATATAATAGCGACATTCCAACTATTATTTTTGTCTGCCATTGATTCAGAAACAATAAACCAATTACAAGGTTAACAATAGAGGCTCCAACTGCTCCAATAAGAATGGATTTTTTACCACCAATTTTGTCCGATAGTGGCCCGTTAATTATAACACTTAATGCATAAGTCCAAAAGCCTGCAGTAGCAATGATTCCAAAATCAGCTTTTGAGAAGTGGAACATGTCAATCATAGTTTTGCTCGAAACATTCAAATTGTATCTTCCCATATAAAAAGTGGCATAAGTAAGTCCAAGCGGAAACCAATTCATTGCTCTTCTTCTTCTGAATTCCCGGCTATGGTTTGGCCTGCTATCGGTAATGCTTTCCATTAAATGATTTATTTTATGATTGAGTTAAAAGTAACCGAATTGTATTATTATCTTTTCAAATATAAAGAAAAACACAATCAAAAATAATGTTGATAATAGGAAGAAATCCTGTTTTAGAGGCATTAAAATTCAATTCAGAATCTGTTAAGAAATTAATTCTACTTGACTCTTTAACTGATAATAAACTAAATGAAATAGCGGAAAAAGCTAAATCAAAGAATATCATAGTTGAAAGGCAGCCGAAAAAAACTTTTGAGAAGCTTTTTGACAAGGAGAATAAGTCCGAGGGTATTTCACAAGGCATAATAGCTGAAGTTGACGATTTCGTTTACTTTAAAACAACCGGTATATTAAAATCGAAAGAAGGCCAAAAAACAATTACACTGGTAATTTTAGATGAAATACAGGACCCGCATAATTTTGGTGCAATCATAAGAACTGCGGCAGCAGCTGGTATAGATGGTATAATTATTTCCGATAAAAATAGCGTTAAAGTTAACCATACTGTAGTTAAAACCTCAGCAGGGGCTGTGAATCATGTAAAAATATCTAAAGAAGCCAATATATACAAAACGATTGAAAAGCTTAAAGAATATGGGTTTAAGATAATTGGGACAGTTACAAATACAAATGAAGAACTTTATAATTTTCAATTTCCTGATAAATGCGGTATAGTTTTTGGAGGTGAAGGCATGGGTTTAAGAAAGAATATATTAAATCTATGCGATAATTTAATTAAAATACCCATGGCGGAAAGAATTGAATCATTAAATGTATCGGTATCGGCGGGTATAGTTTTATATGAAAGAATGAGACAAAACTTTAATAAAACCTGAGCAATCTATATATTTATTTTATTCCTTTTTATTTTCATCACCCGTTTCAGGATTATCGAAATCCAAATTAGGATCATCCAAAAGTGTCGACCTGTCTTCTGCCACTATTTTTTTCGCCTTCTCAACATCTTCCTGCTTGACAAAAAATTTGAAAGGCATATTTACGGCTTCTCTTCCAAGCAAAGAATTGCCTACATCCATTGTATAGCCAATATCTGCCTTATTCATCGTTTCAAAATCTATTCCTTCGTCCTTTAGCCTGGCTTCAACAAGCGCTGCATTCATGTAATCAAACGTCTCAAAAACTTTTACCCAGCCTTCAATTATTTCTTCTTTCATTCTTTAATAATAAAAATCCTAAATCCGTAAACTATTTGTTTCGAATTTAGGATTTATTTTTTAAAATTTATACAGTTTTATTTTACCAGAACCATTCGCCTGGTCTCGGAAAAGCCCTTCGTTTCCAGTTTATAAAAATAAACGCCGCTTGGCAAATGAGACGCATCATACGTAACTAAATGCTGGCCCGCTCGTTCGTATCCATCCGCTATCCTTGCAACTTCTTTTCCAAGCACATCGAAAATTTTAATTGTTATATATGCATTTTCAGGCACAGAATATTCTATCTTCGTCGAAGGATTAAATGGATTCGGATAATTCTGTTTAAGCGAATATTTTTTGGGTATGGGGTCATTATTCTGAGTAGAGACCAGCGGATTAGTAGTTTTCATAACATACAAGCCGGTTTGCCTATCTGATGCGATGATTTTACTTGATGGAAACATATAAACTCCCCAGCAGCCGTTATATGTAAAACCATTATCTGCCGGATATGTATCATACCACGCTATTTCCATAAGACTGGCTGGATTAGTTATATCAAGTACCCGCACACCTGCGGTATAATGAGCAACCACTGCATAACTGCCATAGGTTTCGATGTTGTGCACAATTGAGGTTGTTATTCCTGTTGGCTGCCATGTTGCAACCTGTACAGGATTAAATACATTCTCTACATTCCATACTTTTAAATAGCGGGGATTCCCGCCGATTTCATCGGTTACAAAAAGAAATTTATGATCCTGGCTCAAGGCAGTGTTATGAGGGCCGGGGTCAGGAATGTTTTGAAATGAGGTAATAGTTGTAAGATTATTTTTATCCCGCGCATCAATAACATAAATATTACCGTCAAATATTCCGGCTCCCCAAATCGTATCATTTACAACCCTGCAATCATGTATATATTCGGTTTCCCATTCACCTCTTTTTACCGGAACGCCTGTCCTTGAAGTTAAATCCAGAATAAAAGTTCCTCCAAGGATATAATCTCCCCCATTCAAATAAAGATACGGTCCGGATTGCGAAATTGTATGAGTTCTTGTATATCCGCTAAAAGTAAAAACTGATTTTAAGCTAACAGAATCAGGTAAGTAGCTTAAATCCACAATCTGCAGGCCGCTGGACGAAGCTTCAGAAACGATATAAGCCTTCGTCCCATATGTTTTCATTTCCCTCCAGCTGCTTGATAAACCTGGCAAAAAATCTACTTCATGAATATTGGTGGTATCGGTAATATCAACAAAAGCCGTTCCTGTGGGACAACCTAAAATAGCATATTCCCTTCCATCAGGAGCAACATATCCCCAGATAGCTGAGTATTGTCCGTTTGAGTGCGCATTCAGGTTGGAGTAAAACCTCATGTTCTGGCTTTGAGGCTGAGATAAAATCAGAGGGCATATGAGTAGCGTGAAAAAAAATGTTGATAATTTTGTTTTCATAGCTTTGGTTTTTTGGATTCAGCAAATTAGCAAATATCTTATTTGAAATCAAGAACAGTTTGGTGTTTTAATTTAAGTAATTGCCGAATAATACGGTATAACTTTATAAAATACCTGCTTAATAAAAAAGCCCGCCTGAGCGGGCTTTAGAAATGAATTATCTTTACTTAATTAACGTCATTTTTTTTGTTTGCTGAAATCCCTCTGCTATCATCGAGTAATAATATACACCGCTTGCCAGTCGCCCAGCATCATAATTAACCTTATATGTGCCTGCCTGTTTATATTCATCGGCTAATATAGCCACCTGCTTTCCTAAAGCATCAAATACTTTTATAGTTGCATACCCGCTCTTTGGCAGTGAATATTCTATAGTTGTGCTTGGGTTAAACGGATTAGGATAATTCTGTGAAAGTGCATATGAACCAGGTATATTTGAGTTGTGATTAATTCCAACCGGAGTTCCTATTTTAATTACAAATAATCCTCCTGAAATATCGGAACCAATTATTTTGCCTGATGATGGAAACATGAAAACTCCCCAGCAGCCGGAAAATTGGGCTGAGTTAGAAGAAGGATATGTATCGTACCATGCAATTTCCGTTGGGGTTGTGGGATTGGTGATGTCTAAAATCCTAATACCAGCCGTATAATGAGCAATTACTGCCAGGTTGTTATATGTTTCAACATTATGAACTATTGCAGTTGTTATATTAGTTGGCTGCCATGTTGCAATTAAAATCACATTTGACAAATTTTGTTTGTCCCACACCTTCAGCTTGCCATTGGGACTTTGAGTTTCATCTGTGGTGTAAATGTATCTTCTGTTATTAGGCAGAGCGCAATTATGCGGGAATGGATTGGGATTGTTTACCCATGAATTAACCGTTACTAAATTATCTTTATTTATTGCATTAATTACGGAAATTGTTCCCGGCGGATTGTATATATTGCATGCATATATTGTATCATTAATCACTCTGCAATCATGAACATAGAAGTTTGACCAGGAACCTCTGTGGACCGGAGTAGTAGGATTGGTTATATCAAGAACAGTTACTCCTCCGGGGTCCGTGCCCCCCTGAGTATTGTTTCCCCCATTCAAATAAATATACGGACCTGCCTGCGATATTGAATGTGTTCTTGTGTAGCCTGTATATGAATATGTTGCAACCAGGCTTACTGAATCAGGCAAATACTGCAAAGCCATTATTTGCAGGCGGCTGTTTGTTCCTTCGGAAACAACATAAGCGTAACTTGAAAAAACCTTCATTTCCCTCCAGCCGGAAGTGACACCCGTAATAAATGCGACTTCATGAATATTTGAACTATCTGTAATATCAATGAAAGCCGTACCGGTTTGGCAGCCTAGAATCGCGTACTCTCTTCCGTTAGGTGCCGCATAGCCCCATAAAGCAGAGTACCCGCTCCCATGTTCATCTTTCTGCCCTAACAGTATCGTATTTTGGTTAGCGAGCTGGCTAAATAAATTCGTTACTGTCAAGCAGATTAATAAAAATAAATTTCTCAAGGTTTCTCCTTTATACTTTATTTAGTTAATACCATTTTCTTTGTTTCGAGATAACCTTCCGCTTTCATTGTATAAAAATATACGCCGCTTGCCAATCTTGCAGCATCGAAGCTTATTTTGTGGTTGCCCGCCTGTTCGTACTCATCTGCCAGTAAAGCAACCTGGCTGCCGATTGCATCAAACACCTTAATGCTTACATGCCCGGCCCTCGGTAGGTTGAATTCAACCGTAGTACTGGGATTGAATGGATTCGGATAATTCTGTTTTAACTCAAATGTTTTCGGAATACTATTGGGATTTTCTATTCCGGTAACAGATACTGTCGTTCTTAAGACATATAATCCTGTTTGACGGTCAGACCCAATTATTTTTCCGGAGGGAAACATAAATACTCCCCAGCACCCATTATAGTTTGCGCTGTTGTTAGATAGATAAGTATCATACCATGCAACTTCAGTAGGTGAAGCAGGATTAGATATATCAACAAGCCTTACCCCTGCACTGTAATGTGCTACAAGTGCATAATTGCCGTATATCTCGACGTTATGAACAATTGCTGTGGTAATATTAGTTGGCTGCCAGCTTGTAACAAAAGTAACATTGCTTAAATTTGAAATATTCCAAACTTTAAGCTTTCCATTAGGAGAGCTTGTTTCATCAGTCGTTAGTATATATGTTCTGCCTGGCATTAAAGCACAGTTGTGCGGAAACGGATTAGGATTATTAACCCATGAACTAATGGTTGTAAGAACATCTTTATTATTCGCATTAATAACTGAAATTGTTCCGGGTGGATTATAAATATTACATGCCCATATAGTATCCTGTCTTACCCGGCAATCATGAACATAGTAGTTGCCCCATGCACCTCTTACTACAGGAAGCTCCGGATTGGATGACAGGTCAAGGACTCTTGTCCCGCCTGGGTCAGTCATACCGGTTGAAACGTTTCCTCCATTTAAATAAATGTACGGCCCATCCTGCTGAATAGAATGAGTATGATTATAACCCGTAAAAGTAAATGTTCTTACAAAATGAATTGAATCCGGCAGATATTGCAGATCTACAATCTGAACCCCGCTGTTGGTTGCTTCCGATACAATATAAGCATAGTGCGAATAAACTTTCATTTCGCGCCATGAGCTGTTTAAACCGGTCTGAAATCCGACTTCATGAATGTTAGTTGTATCGGTAATATCAACAAATGCTGTTCCGGCAGGACAGCCAAGTATGGCATACTCCCGCCCATTTGGTGCTCTGTAACCCCAGCATGCTGAATACAATGTAGCCGTGTAATGCTGATTTAGGTTTGAAAGCAGTGTCATGTTTTGATTGCCAAGCTGACTAAATACCTGCAGTTCAGCAAACAAAAACAATAGGATGATGGTGAAGACATTAAGCTTAATTTTCATTATACCCCTTTTTTTTATACTCTAAATTAAAATTTTGCTATAATAAAGAAATATGTATAAACATACAACCCTTTGAAAAAATAATAACCTAACGGTTTTTACTAATGCTTTTTATGCTAAGTTAAAATTGTAATACCATATTTTCTTCACATTATCTGAGAAACTATAGGGGGATTAATGTTTTTTCTCTTCTTTTTCAGGGTTTTCTATGTTGAACTGTTTGATTTTAGTATATAAATGGCTTCTTTGTATGTCAAGAGCTTCAGCAGTTTTTGAGATGTTCCAGTTATTTTCTGCCAGTTTTTTTTCTATAAATATTTTTTCAGATAAATCCTGAAAATCTCGCAATGATTCAGTTGTATTAACTACCTCTTCCATTTCCGATGCATACTGATTTGCCTCACTGATGATATGAGGTTTATCAATAACATTGGAATCCGAAAGTATAATTAACCTTTCAACCGTGTTTTTTAGTTCCCTTACATTACCGGCCCATTTTATCGATTTTAAATATTCGATTGCTGATGGTGTGAATTTCTTTCTCGGAAGGCTGTTTTTGATGCAAATTTCTTCTGTAAATACTTCAACTAGCTCTGGTATGTCTTCGTTATGATTTCTTAAAGGAGGAACATTGATATTTATGACATTTAAACGGTGGTAT
>DASXTZ010000033.1:0-1573 GCA_036505135.1 Ignavibacteria bacterium | reverse complement strand
TCCCCATATGGTATAAACAAGAAAACCGCCAACAAAGCCAATGGCAGATCCGAATGCGGCGCCCGTTTTCCAAAATGTTCCGTTGTTAAACCTGATTTTTGCAATCTTATCCACGTTAACTATTTTATAGCTGCCTGTATCCGATATTAACAAAAGATTTTCATGTATCCCCACCATCCTTGTCCTGTAAACCGATTTACCGTCCTTATAATTCATGTCGCATGGGTCAGTTTGGCAAAAAGTTATTTCCGACCACAGAATTGAAACAGAGAATAAAATGAGAAAATATTTCAATCTTTTAAGTTTTATTTATTCAAATATATAAAGTAACTAACTATTTTTACAATAACAAAAGTAAGTAATTTAAAATGAATCTAAAGATCATAAATGCTCATCAGGATTTACAAGCTGCATCCAGTTACCAAAAGGGTCACAGAAGGTAGGGCACTTTTCAGAAGCATCATTTCCCTTAAACTTTATTCCCTTCTTTTTAAGATGTTCTATGGCTTTATCTAGATTATCCGTATATAATACAAGCGCAATATTAGTTCTAGCATATGAATCTGCAGTTGATTTACTTTTACCGGGCCTGAAAAGGATTAGCATATCACCTGACCTTATCCATACTATTTTCCCGCCCGATTGCTCTGAAATAAGCTCACAGCCAAGCTTGTTGACATAGAAGTCCTTTGCCTTCTGAGGATCATTAACAAATATTTCAATATGCCCTGTTTTTATTTCCATTGCTGCTATTCAGGAACCTCAGTGCTTCTCCTTCGATTGGGATCCTTCTTTTTAGAACCAGTAAATTTAATATTGTAAAAACGAATGCTGTAATATAACAAGAAAACATTAAAGGAATAGCAATAATTTCTAACACTACGCCTAAGTAATTTGGGTGCCTTAAATATCTATATGGTCCTGTTTTAACAATCTCACCGCTTTTTAGGACAATAATTTTTGTATTCCATTGTTCTTTAAGCGATATTATAGCGGAATATCTTAAACCCTGCCCGCAAACAAAAATAATAAAAAAAACATACCAATACGGATTCAGCTCTCTTAATAAAAAAAAATTTTCCACAATTAATGAAATGAAAAAAGCGCTATGCATAATTACTATATATTTATACCCTTCTCTATCGTATTCAATTGCTCCTCGTGAAATCATATGCCTTTCGTTGTGCTTTGCATAAACAAGCTCGGCTAAACGCTGAAGAATAACAAAAAATAAAAAAATCCAAAAAAACATTATAAGGATTTAAATAAGACCAATTCAGAGCTAAAACCCGGCCCTAGTGAAGAAAGCAATCCATATCCTTTCTGTTTGAATTCATTGCTCTTAAAAAACTCCTTTAATACATATAAAACACTTGGCGCAGACATATTTCCGTGGCTTGAAAGCACCTTCCGTGAGTATTTTAAAGTTCCGTTTGTCAGTCCCAACGATTTCTCGTAAGCTTTTATTACTTTCATACCACCGGGATGTGTAACAAAGAATTTTATATCTGAAATGCTAATATTATTTTTCGTGGTAATTTCTTCAATGTTGCATTTAACATAATCCCTAACT
>DASXTZ010000032.1:0-4730 GCA_036505135.1 Ignavibacteria bacterium | reverse complement strand
ATTTTTTGAATTTTCTAAAATGCACAATATCTCTTGCGATCTGCCTGCTGTATCTAAGCTCGCCATAATTTTCCATAAGCCTGTAAAGGTCCTCTTCGCGGTATGAGTTAAGTATATCATTAGCTGTTAATTTCTGCGATTTATCTGCCCGCATATCCAATACGGTATCCCTCAGGTAGCTGAACCCTTCTTCCGATTCTATCTGGTATGAAGACAAACCTAAGTCCATGACAGCACCGCTTACTTTCTCGAAGCCGAAGGCTCCGGTAATTTCTTTTATATTTGCGAAGTTCCCTCTAAAAAAAAATAATCGCTCTTTGTAGGCTTCAAGCCTTTTTTTAGAATAATTAATTGCATTTTCATCTTTATCGATGCCCAGCACTTTAATATCATCATTTGTTTTATCAAGAATGAGCTTTGTGTAACCGCCCCCGCCCAAAGTGCAATCAACATATAATTTTACTGTAGTTGTATCTTTATTAGTTAAAAGAAATCTCTCTACCTCATTTAGAAGAACCGGCTCATGGTAGGAGATTTCATCTAATTTCACTCTTTGTTTGGATTATAAGCTTTTGTCATGACTCTTTGCATAACATTTTCATAAGTATCGGGTCTGGACTTTATATATTTTTCGTAAACATCAGGATTCCACAGCTCGATTCTTTCAATCTGCCCAAGCATAAGAATTTCCTTCTTTATACCTGTAATTGCTAATAATTTCTGAGGAATTAAAATTCTATGCTGAGAATCGATCAAAAGATCATCGGTGTGAAAAAGCATGCGGCGGCGCATTTCAACTTCTTCATCTGTGTAAGGATTGGTAGAACGAATAGTCAATAAAACCTTATTCCATTCGTTTGCGGGAAACAGCCATATACAATTATCTCTTCCAAGGGTAACATTCAGCACACTGTTTGCTTCGGGCAAAATATGTTTGCGGAACTTGGACGGGATTATAATCCTGCCTTTCTCATCTAAGTTCGTATTTGTACTGCCTTGGAACATTAAAAAAGTTCTGCTATTTTTAGGCGCTTTTAATTATTTATTGATGATTCAAAGGCTGGATTAAAGTCCCTCCACTTTCCTCCACTTTCCTCCACTACAAAAATAGCAAAAAATAATGATTTGTCAAGCGAAATTTCGCTATTTTTCACATTTTTTTTAGAACCGCTATTTTTCGAAATTGTTATTAAATTATCAACAGAAAAGGGTTATTTTGTGAATTAGTTAAAATATATTAAAGATAGCCTCAGTTGCCTTGCCAAATAAAATTACACCTAATATTATTAATATTATTCCTGCAACCGTATTTAACTTACCAAGGGTTGATCTGTTAATTCGGTGTTTATTGCCTGTAATGAGCTTTAATAAAGAAAAAAACCATAGAGCGGTGCCGGCAAACGCTCCTGCAGAAAAAACAAGTCCGCCAAGAAATGAACTTTCAATAATTCTAAAGCTTTTTACATAACCTACAACAGCAATCCATGACGCAGGCAGGGTAATTGAAGAAAGACACAGCATTATTCCCATTACAAATAAACCAAAATAATTCGAAGCCTTTTTCATGGGAACATTTTGCGGGACAAAATGCTCTGCTTTTGCTCCGGCCTTTTGAACAAATTCTCCAGCTCTTGCCTCAGCTTTGTGAATAGCCTCTGCTTCCTTTGTCTTGATTTCGTAATAATCAACTTTACTTTTAATTAATTTAATTCCGTAGACTATAACCACGGCACAGCCTGCATAGATTAAAGCTATCTGCACGCCATTCATGTGATTCAAATAGAAGTTTTCTATTGAATCAGGGATAATAACAAATATTAATGAAATACCGCCAAAGGCAATTAAGGCATAGACAAAGTCCATAAAAGCAGAGCCAAAGGCAATAGCCATACCTTCTTTGAAATCACCGTTAAATCCTTTAGATAACAAAGCAAAGGCAATAGGCCCTAAAGGAGGTATAGAAACAACAAATCCAGTGATTATTCCGCCAATTAAAGTAATAAGCATATATAATAGTGTAAACTAATTTACTTAATTTATAACACTATATAAACTAATTAATAAGCCTCCAAGTTCTTATAAGTTTATTGAGTTTGTTGAGTTTGTTGAGTTTGTTGAGTTTGTTAAGTTTGTTAAGTTTGTTGAGTTTGTTGAGTTTGTTGAGTTACTGGAAATAATGGGTATAATTTCGAAAGCAGGATTTGTTAAACTGTTTCTTTCTTAAATCTTCTGAATGCAAAAGTGTGCTGTTTGAAGTAATTTCTGGGATAGTCCAGATAATTTAATCCGAAGATTTGAGCTTTTTTGTTCTTCGGGCGGTAGGAAGTTCCAAACAGCCAGTCCCATATTGCTAGCTTTGTGGAAAAATTTCTGTTCCTGTAATCATATGTTCCGGTCTCCGGGTCGGCGGGGTCATCGCTGTGATGCCAGCGGTGCATTTCGGGTCCGTTAATAAAATATTGCAGCCAGCTTGAATGCACATCTATGTTGGAGTGGATATACATCCCCCAAACTGCACTTATTGTGCCTTTATATACAGCTACTTCTGGCGATGCCCCAAGCAGTATAATAGGTGCAAATTCTATTGTCTGGTTGATCAATATTTCAAGCGAGTGTGAACGCACACCCGAAAGCCAGTCAACGTGCAAAGTAGAATGGTGCGCCTCATGAATCCTCCACAGATATTTATTATTATGCTGCCAGCGGTGAAACCAGTATATATAGAAATCATGAGTTATAACAAAAAATATAACCTGCACCCAAACCGGCCATGATGAGACTAATCTGTATTGGGAAAGTGCTGTTGAGCTATCTATCCACTGAATAATATTTGATATAATTATGCCAAGGACAAAGCTTTGAATGAAATTATAAAGGATGAAATCATTTAAAAAACCTTCACGGAAAAATCTTTGTCCTTTATTATACGGAAATACTTTTTCAAGGAAAACAAGCGTGGAGGCACAAAGAGTGATTATAACAAAATTCAGAACCTGAATTTTTTGTAAATATGAAAGACCGTTTAAAAATGCAGAGATAAATTCCATTGAAAATAATCTTCTTTACCACCCGTCAGTCCGCTTTGAGCGGACAGACGGATGTAAAAAGTCTCTATGTTTATATCGCTTTCTTAATTTGTTCTAAATGTATAACCTTCCTTAATTTTTTTATCGAGCTGAGTTCACTATCATAAACTTTCTTAATACCGTCACCTAACGATTTTTCAATATCCCTGATATTTGAAACAAGCTTATAAAAGCCCATTATCTCAACCGATGAAGCCTGGTCTGTTCCCCACATAGCACGGTCAAGCGTTATATGACGCTCAACAAACGCAGCCCCAAGAGAAACAGCTACCCATGTCGGTGCCAGGCCTACTTCATGGCCCGAATATCCGATTGGAACATTGGGATACATTTTCTTTAGTGTGGTTATCATCTTAAGATTCAGCTCCTCCGATTTGCACGGATATGAAGAAGTCGAGTGCATGATTCCGATATTGCGTGTTCCAACCGCCTCAATAGCATCAACTATCTCTTCAATAGTTGACATACCTGTTGAAATAAGAACCGGCTTGCCTGAAGATTTCATCTTAAAAAGCAGGTCATGGTCAGTAAGCGAAGCCGAAGCTGATTTAAATGCCGGAACATCGAACTGTTCAATAAATTTCACAGCTTCCTCATCCCAGCACGAAGCAAACCAGTGTATGCCTTTTTCACTGCAATATTTATCTATTGCAGCATATTCTTCGAAACCAAACTCAATCTTGCGCCTGTAATCAATGTATGTCATTCTTCCCCATGGAGTTTCACGCTCAATATGCCACTGGTCATGCGGGACGCACAGCTCGGGAGTCCGTTTCTGAAACTTAACAGCATCTGCGCCTGCAAACGCCGCGCCATCAATGATCTTCTTTGCAACTTCCAAAGAACCATTGTGGTTGATTCCAATTTCGGCAACAACATATACGGGATGTCCGTCACCGATGTAACGATTTCCAATTTTGATTTCAGCTTTGTTGTTTTCCATATTTATGGTTAGTTAATTAAATTTCTGTTGATAGCTTTGACGCAATAATCAGTTCAGCAAAATCTCTGAAAGCACCGAAACCGCCTCTATTTTCGGTGATGTAATCCACCACCTGCTTAATTTGAATCACAGCATCGGCGGGGCAAGCAGAAAATCCCGCCATTTTTAATACCTCCAAATCGTTAGTATCATCGCCTATATAAGCAACATTCTCAATTGATAAATTTCTCCGTGTAATAATATCATTAAGTACTTGTTTCTTATCCTTTACACCAAGATGAAGCTCTTCAATCATAAGCTTTTCAGCGCGTTTTTTAACAGAACCCGATAACTCGCCCGTTACTATTGCAGTTTCAACACCTGTAAGCTCTCTTAACCTTTCAACACCCATACCATCACGTATTGAAAAACGCTTCATTTCCTCGCCGCGTTCAGAATAATAAACTCCGGTATCGGTCAAGACTCCGTCGCTATCGGTTATAATTATTTTAATTTTTTGAGCCTTCTTTCTTATAGCCGGTTTAAGATTTTTATAGCTTACCATGCAGTCCAGCCCCCGTCAATAATTAAATTTGCGCCAGTCATATAGCATGATGCATCGCTTGCTAAAAAAACAACTGCGCCTTTATAATCTTCAAGCCCTGCCATCCTGCCAAGCATGGTTTTAGCCGAATAGTTATCTACAAAAAATTTATCCTGAG
>DASXTZ010000031.1:0-9833 GCA_036505135.1 Ignavibacteria bacterium | reverse complement strand
TAATCAAAAACCACGGAGCCTTCTTTCATAAAATCAAACATTGCTTTGCAATGAGTAACTACCGTTTTTCTGGCCAGCTCGATATATTTTTCAGGATTTGTTTTTCTTAGCTCAAACGCCTGTTCAAGCTTCATACCCATTGGAACATATCCATTCAGCATATCATGAGCGGAGGTTTGGTCTGTTACAATATCAGGAATGACTTTACGTTTTAAAATTTCAGGTAAAACCTCACCTGCATTGCCAATGAGTCCAACTGAAACTGCCTGCTTATCTTGCTTTGCTTTTAGAACTATATTTAGTGCCTCATCAAGATTACTCATCATCTTATCACAGTAGCCTGTTTCAATTCGTTTTTGAATCCTGTTTTTATCAACTTCAACACCAAGGAATGCAGCGCCGTTCATTGTTGCTGCAAGTGGCTGTGCGCCGCCCATGCCGCCAAGACCTGATGTTAGAACAAATCGTCCAGTAAGTGAACCGCCGAAATGTTTTTCCGAGCATGAGGCAAATGTTTCATATGTTCCCTGGAGAATTCCCTGTGACCCTATATAAATCCACGAGCCCGCTGTCATCTGTCCATACATTGTTAATCCCAATGCATCAAGCCTGCGGAATTCGTCCCATGTAGCCCATGCAGGAACCAACTGCGCATTTGAAATTATGACCCTTGGTGCATTTGTATGTGTTTTGAATATTGCAACAGGCTTACCTGATTGAACAAGAAGTGTTTCATCATTTTCAAGATTCTTAAGTGACTCAACTATTTTATCATAACATTCCCAATTTCTCGCAGCTTTTCCTCCCCCGCCGTAAACAATAAGCTCATCAGGCCGTTCAGCAACATCCGGGTCTAAGTTATTCATTAACATTCGCATAGCGGCTTCAGAAGCCCAGTTTTTACAGGAAAGATTATTACCAGTAGGAGCCTTTATTGTTTGTTTTTTCATAACTATTAATGATTAGATTACAAAGATAGGGATTTAATGCTGAGATTTGAAGTCGGATAATATTACATCATTTCTTAATTACTTTATAAATTTTATAATATTTAGGATTTTTGTCTTTTATTCCAAGGCTTGGAAATGAAGCTGTATATCTATGTTCGAACGAAAAATTATTCATACCTGTAAGATAGCCGGATTCAGAAGTATCTCTTTCAATTACATAATCTGCATCAACAATACCAAGTAAGTTATTAGGAATTCTTTTTTCAACCGGTGTGTTCATTATTTTTTTATTTAATAATAAATCCCGGTTTATAAGCCCGGCTGCATCAATTATGTAACGATTGGAATAATAACCAATTGCCCCAACATCATTAACAAGGATTTTTGAATTCTGAGGTGTATTTTCATTTAGCCACTTTCCAATAGGAATAAGGCAATTATTTACCCCATACGAAAAACTATCTGTGTGCGGCTTAACATAAAAATAAAAAATATACTGTGAAAATATTACAAAAACCAAATAGACTGCCAATAATAACGAACTATACTTAAAGTTTATAAATTCAAATAGTTTTATTCCTGTCAATATTAACAATGGTGTAATTAAGAGCATGTAGCGGGAAATAAGATCAGCATCAGTGACAATGTATAGCATTATAAAACCACTAATCCAGGCAATCGGCAGAAGAAAGTTTTTCCGCTCGTTATTTTTTTTCAAAATAAATATTAAAGAAATTAATGTAAGAGCCATCTCTATGATGCTGGAAGCTGCAAGCAATTTTATAACTCCAATTAACTGGATAATCGCGGTTTTAAAATTTAGAGTAAACGTTGATTTACCCAAAGTCGTGTTAGGCAGAACTGTTCCAAAATTAAAATAGGAATAAATGAAAAAGATAAGAATGGGGATAAGGTAGCAACCCAAATAAAAACCAACTTTATTAACCTTAAAAATATTACTCTTTTTTAATTCAATAAGAACAGCTATGAACATTATAAATGATAATACAAAAGTTTCTGGGCGGACTAAGTGAAAAAATCCTAACGTAAGAAATAAAAAAGGATACTTCTTCTTATAAAAAAAATAAAACGATAATAGTAAAAGCAGGACAGAAAAACTTGTTTCCATTCCTGTAAAAGTCCAGCGGACAACCCATGCATTCAAAATAAAAACCGAAGCTGCCAGGTAGGGAAGTTTTTTATATTCTTGAAAGAATAATTTTGCCAGCTTAAAAAATATTAATATTGAAATTATGAAACACAGGAGGTCCAGAATTTTGGCAAACCAAAAACCATCAACGTTAAAAAAATACGGGATAGTTAAGAAAAATACCCATAATGGACTGGTTATTCCATAGCTAGGTTCACCGGGATTAAAGGAAAAACCATTTCCTGAAGCAATATTTCTGGCATATTGTAAATAAATAAAGGTATCATCAGGTGCATAATCCGTTTTTTGAGCAATATCTGAAAGATATATTAACGAAGAAATGATTAAGAGGTATGGAAATATTTTATTCAAATCAGAGGGATTATCATCTTACCTTCGGAAGTTCTAATGAAATATCCTTTTTTTCCTGTTCACGCCAAATAGCCTGGCAGGGAAACCTGTTTTCGTAAAGGGGACGGCTCATCATAACAGAATCGATGCCGAACTGCTCCAATTCCTGCAATTGCCTCAAATCCGAATAGGAGCCTACACCTCCTGCTGCAGTCACCTTAAGCCCTGTAATTGTAGCCGTTTCTTTTAGCCCTTCATAATTAGGTCCTAAAAAAGAGCCTACGCGTGAGACATCCTGATAAATTATGCGTTCAATCCCGGCTTTCTTCATCTCCAGCGCAAAGTCAACTCCCTTAACGTCAGTTTTATCTACCCACCCGTTTTTAACAACATAACCATCTCTTACATCAACGCCAATAACAATCTTCCTGGCACCAAACTCGTTAATAAGCTTTTTAACAAAGTCTGCGTTATTAATCGCTGAAGTTCCTATTACAATTCTATAAACTCCTACTTCATCGATCAAAATTTTTGCGGCGTCAAAATTTCTTATCCCGCCCCCGAATTGAATCGGCACTCCAACAGAATCAACAATTTCTTTTACTACGTTAAAATTATCCAGCTTGCCGTAATATGCACCATCAAGGTCCGTGATATGGATCACTTTCGCATTTTCTTTTCTAAATAGCCTGGCCATTGTCAGCGGGCTTTGCGAATAATATACGGTTTTATCTTCAAGGCCTTCTACCACTCTTATACATTGGCCGTTTTTAATATCTATTACGGGAATTACTAACATTTTTATTTTACATAATATTTTGTATTGCCAATCACCGTATCCAGCCTGTAATATTCTTTAGTGATTTCCTTATGCCGGAGTAAAACATGAGGACTTGTTTCATTCTGCATTATGACATCATAATGCTTTTCTTTTATCAAATTACTTATTAAAGAAGAATCAGGCAAACCAAATTTCCGGATTTCTTCTGGTGACAATTTATCAATCATTGTTGAATAGACATAACCATTTTTTAATGTATCATTAACTTTATTTGAGTATAAAGTATAAATATCCCAGCTTGATAAAATCTTTTCGCCCTTTAACGATCTTTCGTGTTCAATCATACTATTTAACTGCAATAGGTTGGGTTCCATTATCCGGCCGGTAACAGCATATCTGAAATACGGGACAGTAATAAAAAAAGAGAGTATATAAACAGCCAATACATATTTCATAACCGGGCGGCCCTTGTATATCAATTTTTTTTCCAGAAATCTGTAGTTAACTGCAACAATATAAATAACGTAAGGAAATACAACGGTAAGGTATTCATCTATAAAATATCCACCGGAATGGCTAACCAGCAATGTGATAAAAAATGTAATGGCAAGCGCTTTATACTTAAATTTTTGCGTTAATCCAATTAACATTAATACAAATAACAAAAAATTCTGCGGCATAAAGAAAAACTTGAGCCATCTTGATGTATTGCTCCCCAAATCAGCCCAGTGATATGATTGGGAATACAGGTTATGCTTATAAACCCCGAATATAAAATAATCAGTAAAATTTAAAAAATAGTACAACGTAACCAGGGTAGGGAGCAATATCCCGGCAAGGATAATAAAAAAATAGAATAATTTTTGTTTTACCGGCTTTATTTTTCTGAATACTTCGTACCCCAGGTATAGTAATATTACAAATGTACAGCTCCAAAACATTATCCTAATATTTGAGGCTAAACCCGAAATTAAGCCAATGCTTAAAAAAATCATCTTATCTTTTACCGAAGAATTAAATTTAACAAGGGTTAGGAGGTAAAACGACAGGAAACATAAAAAATTTGAAGGGGCAACCATTTTGGCAACCGAGTTAAAATCAACGAATGGACCATGCACTATCAAAAGGATAACTGCAAAATAGGCGGAATTATAATCCGAAGTTGCCTTCAGCACATATTTATATAGTAAAATTACTAAGCCAAGAGTGGAAAAAATTGAAATATATTTCAAAATAAAATAGGTAGCCAGGCCAAGTTTCGAAAAGGGAGCATACAAATAAGGAAGCAAAGGAAGCTGATGAAATACAAAATCTACATATAGTAATTTACCATTTAATATATTCCTGGCGGCTAATATATAATAGCCCTCATCGCTATAAAGCGGCCTTAGCAGAACAAAACCGGTTCCAATTACCAGATAAATTAATAATAATATTTTTATTTGTTTAGTAAATATTTTCATAGAACCATATAATGTGCATTAAATGACACACGGATTCTGATTGTTTTGCTGTTAAGTTTAATTTAAATATTTACCTTTTTGCAGTACGGAGCCCGGTAATTTAGATGAAAATGCTTTTAAATTTTTAATTAGCTGTGATTCTTCCTTGCTGTTTACGGCATAGAAAGATACAACATCGTCGCCCGCTATAATATTATCGGTAATTTTCCACTCACCGGCCTTAATCCATTCCTTAGGAAGAATTGTGCCTCCATCTTCCTCAAACCATGAATCGTATACTATTGCAATTCTAACATCGTATCTTGTAGTAATATCTCTTATAAATTGATTATTAAAATTTCCGTTCCTTCTGCTTTTTGAAATTTCCAGGTTGCTAAGACCCCATAAATCTATGCATCTTATATCTGCAAAATAATTGCAGGTACCTATGTCATTTAAAGCAATAGCATTACCGTTGTAATACTCTTTTAGAAACATTCCCATTTGGTATTGCTGCTCATAAATGTTTTTTGTTGAAGCAGGCACGGAACTTATAAGCTTAATTCCATAAAAACCTTGAATAATTACTACTAAAAAAATTAAGGATGAAACAACTAATCTTGAATATTTTCCTGGTCCGAAAAAACTTTGAGAAACAATATACTTGTATAATATTATAGAGAAAACAAATATTGATAATGAAACTATAAATGACTGGTAGCGATATGACCACCCTGACCGGGAATATACGATATACAAAGCTACGTTTATTATTAATAAAATTAGCAGATTAAAATTCCTTGATTTAAGCCATAATGGATTTTTTTTCCATGCATAAATTACAAAAAATACACATGATACAATGAAAATTATAGATAACAAAATGAAATATGATAAAGGAATAAATGAGCCTCCCAGGATATAAATAAAACTAAAAAAATCTGAAAATGCATATACGTCCGGCAGATTTGCTTTTAACATCAATGAATTCGGGAAAAAAGACCATCCCCTGGAAATTGAAATTAATCCAAAAATAAAAATCGGAAGCAAGCTTAAAATTAATATAACTAAAGCCTTTATCCATTTTTTTTGAAGAAACAACAGAAAACAAAAACCCATTACAATAACAATGCCCTCATACCTGATTACCGGAAGAAAAATTGAAAGAAAAACTGACACGTATAAGTTTTTTTTGCTGATATTTCCCGATAAAACCTCCGATGCAATGAAAACAAATAATATTGAAATAAAAATATGAAGCACATGTTCAAGACCGGTAAAAATTAATGCAGGCAATGGTGCTAATACTATTAATAAAACAAGAACTATAAATAAATAATATTTATTTGTTATGTTATATTTTCTTAAAATAATATAAACTGAGATAAGTATAGATAATGCCGGGAGTATATTAAAAATTATCGGAGTAACTTCGTTAGTCGAAAATAAATAAAAAACAAACGCGATTAATGAAGTCCATAAAAGGGAAGAAGAACTTGAGCTGAATTCATATCTTGTTACCCCCCATACTCCATGTTCAGCGAGATTTTTCGAGATGGACATATGGATATATGCATCATCAAAAGAATAAACTAAATGATTATTATTTTGCGTAAAGGATATCCAAAATATAATAACAATGATTAAGCATAATAATAATAATGCCAATATTAATGGCAGATGCTTTTTCATTATTTTCAAATAAATAAAAAACTCAACCAGATTAAAGAAGGCCGAGTTAATAAAGAAGCTAACGCAGCCTTATTTTCTGACAACAGCAACCTTGCCGGTGCAGGCTTGACTGCCATCTTTATTGAAACCTACTATAATATATATGCCTGACGAAACATAATTCCCGTATAAATCTTTGCCGTCCCAGTTAGTAACCCTTCCTCCCGGCGTCTCAAATTCTGCTATAAGCATTCCGCTTATTGACAATATCTTTACTGTTGATTCAGCTACCAGTCCGTCAATCCTCAGTGGTTTGTCAGGCGGTACCAGAAAAGGATTGGGACCAACTGATATTTTATCACAATTTTCCAAAGGGCTAATTGCAATAGTTCCCAATGAAACCACTCCTTTTGCGGTTCCAAAATATACGGTACCTTTATTATTGTCGCAAACAATGGAAGTTATTTTATTATCCGGCAGGGGTGAATTTAAAACAGTATATCTTGCCAATAATGTTGATCCGTCAGGCGAAACATAAAGCAGACCATTACTGTTGGTGCCTATCCATTTATTATTAATAGCATCAACGCCAATAGCCGAAACATTTTCGGTTAATGGGGTACTTAAACTATCTTCTATAATATTCATTTTGTGAGTAAAGGGTATACTATTGGGCGTATTTATTACTTGCGAGGGGTCAGGAACAATTGATATCCCGTTATTTGTTGCTATCCAGATTTCTCCATTTTTATCTGCAACTATATTGTTAACACTTTGTATATCAGCGCCTAATTGGTTAGTGCGTATTATATTACCGCTTGGTATGTTTTCATTAAAGTAAACCACGCCCTGTTCACCGATATTGGGAGCGAGTGTCATCCATTTAGTATTATAGTTATCAATAGCCATATAAAGAAGGGTGTTTGAAGCCGACGTAGTTGGCCCCTGGTAAGCCTGGCCAGTTGTATAATTAACAATTGGCTTAATACAAGCTCTGTTTATTAACCATAGGTTCCCATTATTATCCTCTTTAATTCCTTCTACCAAAACAAATCCGGAATTTTCAAAAAAACATAGGATTGAATTTGCATCTGTATAACGGGTGAGGCTATCGCCATTTATATTTAAAAGACCCAGCCCAAAACCCGAAACCCATACATCGCGTCCGTTTCTTGAGGAATAAACCTGTACATAGCCACAGCAACCAGGTCCCATTTGAGGATATTGAGCAAGAATATAATTTTTCCATGTAGTTCCTTCAAGCTTATATATACCTGATTCGTTTTCCCAGTTTCCTAAAGAACCTGATACCGCCCACAGATTGCTGTTGTTATCAACTGCCATATTAAAAATAAGATTTGAATAAGGCCCGTTTGGATATATGCTTGTATGTGTGGAATTTCTGTAAATATCTATCCCTCTGTATTTTGTAGCAACAACCAAATTCCCGTTTGATTCAACTTTGAAATTATTAACAGGATTGCCGCTATAAACTTCGGTTGCAACACCCAAGTTTGAAATATCTACGCGGTAAATTCTGTCTGAATACCTGTAAGAACTAAAATATAGTCCATTGCCTGCAGCTATCATATCTCCGTATGCCTCTCTTAAAGGATTACCATTAAATAAAGGTTCAAACTTTGTCAAGGTTCCATTTTGGAAATAAACCATTCCGCTGTCAGTTCCAAAAAATACTTTATTACCAAAGTATGCTATAGTGTTAATAAGATTTCTGTTAAGAACTGAATTGACTGTTTTAAAATTATGCCAGTTAGTTTGAATTGGCAGTCCGCTGTTAATATTGGCATATGCTATACCGTCATCGGTAGCAGCCCAGATTGTATCATTTACAACATGTATCCAATTAACTGGGGTCTTCGGCGAAAGCAAAGGGCCAAGAAATATATATGGCTGATCTACGAATTGAAACTGGCTTATTGAAAATTTAACAATGCAGAATTCAGTTGCAAAGAACATGAAGTTACCATATTGAAAAAAGTGATTTATTCTTTTGCTAGACTCATTGGAATTCCTTATATCCGTTATTCCTCTCCAGGTTTTATTAGAGGGATAATATACGCTTATTGATCCGTCAAATGCCCCTCCCCATATATTTCCGTTTAAATCAACTATATTTGTGTTTAATTCATTGGATAACAGCCCCTCCAGGGTTGTAAACTTTGTTATATTAGAAGGGCTTGATTCATCAAACGTAAATAAGCCGCCGCTGCTTGCAGCCCATACACTATTACCCAGAAGACCGACACTGCTCACATCTCTCATCGAAGTGTAGATGTTCCAGCCATTTTGGGTATTTTGAGAAAATATAACAATAGCAGATGAAAATAAAAGTATTGAACAGATCTTTTTAAGCATCTTTTAGTGAATTAAATTTTTGATAAACGGTAGAGGTAGTACTATAACTTTTCTTTCGATGTTTTGATTTTGGTTGTGGTTTTTTTATAGAAGATCATTTAATGCTTGTTCAAGTTCTTCCCTTGTGTGCTGCTCATTTTGCTGAGTCGCAACATAAATTCCCCGCTCATAAGTCTTTTTAGCTGTATATTCATCTCCCAGCAGCTCATATACTTTTCCCAATTGATAATATGTTGCATGATAATTAGGATCAGAATTCCTTAGCTCTTCAAAAATGTCTCTGGCATCTTCTAATTTGTTCAATGTCATATACTCAAGCCCGATTGCATACTTAACAAAACTATCATTAGGATCTTTTTCAAGCTGCTGTTTAAGCAATTCTAAACGGGAATTTATCATTGAGCTATAAACTTATATAAAAAAGGAAATAATAAAAGTGTCAAAAAATATAGCTGAAATTAAATGGCTATTTTTTCAATATCTTTAGCAATTTCTATATCGTATTGAGTAACGCCTCCTGCAACATGAGTTGAAAATGATACTTCGATATCTTTAAATTTCATAAGAACATAATCAGGATGATGGTTTCGTTTCTGGCAAAATCCACCTACAGCAGTTACAAATGCCATAGTCCCCGGATAGTGCTGTGTATGAAATGTTTTCTTAATTGAACCATTTTCATAAACCCAGCCAGGAAGCTCACTTAATGCGCTTTTTATTTGCTCTTGTGTTAATTTTTCAGTCATGATATTATGTTTTTCAAACGGACTTTACTAAAAAAGCGGGGTTAATACCCCGCTTTGACAATAATTTTGAATCCAATTGATTATCTACCATATTTTATTTAACAAGCATCATCTTTTTTACGTCAAAGTAGCTGCCGGCTTTCAAAGTATAAAAATAAACTCCGCTGGCTAAGGTGCTGCCGTCAAACTTAATATCATAATTCCCTTTTTGCATCGGCTGATTGATTATTGTTCTAACCTCACGGCCGGTTATATCATAGACTTTTAATTCTGTAAAAATACCGTCTGAAGGTATCACAAAATTAATATTGGTAACAGGATTAAAAGGATTCGGATAATTTTGCCCAAGTGAAAAGTATGTTGGCA
>DASXTZ010000030.1:0-5315 GCA_036505135.1 Ignavibacteria bacterium | reverse complement strand
AAGATACAAAAGAAGTTCTGGCTAAGAGAGCTATTGATTTATATAAAGGAGAATTCCTGCCTGGATATTATGAGGACTGGATAGAGGAGCTTAGAACCAATCTTCAGAATAAACTCATTGAAATTTGCGAAGAACTAATTGCAATTCTCACAAAGGAAAAAAAATATGATGAGGTGATAGTCTATGCAGAAAGGCTGGTATCTGCTGATAAGCTTCACGAAAAGGCATTTATAAGTCTCGTAAAAGCATACGCCCAGTTGGGGAATCAAAATATGGCAAAAAAGAAATTCAGCCAGCTCCTTAAAAATTATGAAGAAGAATACGGAGAAAAACCCTCAAAACAGACTTTAAATCAAATCGAAAAAATTTTAATAGATTTAGAATAACTCATTAAAAACCCTTAAAATAGCTCAAAAAATATATTTTATGCTGTAAGAAACCTGTAAGAATTACCTTAAGGTTTATAAATATTTTTGTAATAGAAATTAAAAATTAAAGGAAATCAATCTTTTAATATTGCATAGTAAAACATTAATAACTAAAATTCAATTTAAGGGGCTCAAAATGAAGAGATTATTCTATACATTAGCCGTTTTATTAATATTTACAACCTGCATTAAAAGCCAGTGGGTTAATCAAAATGTTATCCCTGACCCGCCCCCACTGTATTCTGTTTACGCCCTTAACAACAATGTAGCTTATGCATGCGGTGATAGCGGTAAAGTTTTATTTACTACAAATGGAGGCACAAACTGGACTTATATAACCAGTTTCTTATTCGGTGTTCGACAGGCCTTCAGCGTTCATGCATTGAATCAAACAACAGCTCTTGTAGTTTGCAACTCAGGACCAACAGGATTGATATTTAAAACTACCAATTCTGGCTCGCAATGGTTTCCCGTTCACCAGAGAAATGGAGGTATCATATACGATGTCGAATTCTATAACCCGCAGTCAGGATATGCTTACGGAAATCCTTCTCTAAGCCGCTGGTATATAATAAGGACAACTGACGGAGGCAATTCATGGGATACAACTATGCCGCGGCCTATTGCAGACAGCCCAAATGATATGGGTTTCCCTAACGCATTAACAACAATATTTTTCGGTCAGCCGTATATCTGGTTCGGAACATCAGTTATGAAGATATTCTATAGCTTTAACGGGGGCGCAATTTGGAATTTTGGCTTTACCCCTTCCAGCCAGCCGTCTTTTGGAATAACTTTCTTAGATCAATCTACAGGCTTTGCTGGTGGATTAATAGGATTTAAATCAACAAATAGCGGACAGAACTGGGTGCAGTGGGCTCCGATACAAGTTGTGGGACCTGTTTATTCGGTAGCCAATGCAGGAGGTAAAATCTGGTATGCAAGCGGACCTCATATATACTGCTCAACAAACGGGGGTAATTCTTTTTTTGTTCAGCACACCTCACCCGATAACTCCATTTACCTGCATTTAAGTATGACTTTTGTTGCTTCGGACAATCTAATGTCAATAATAACCGGCTGGGGTGTTACAAATGATGGGGTTATTTCTCATTACAATGAAACTGTTGGGATACAACAGATAGGCTCATCTGTTCCGGAATCATTTAAGCTTGAACAAAATTATCCGAATCCTTTTAACCCAATCACACATTTCAGATTTCGGATTGCTGATCTCGAATTTATATCTTTAAAAATATACGATATATTGGGAAAAGAAATAGCAGTGCTTGTTAACGGAAAAATGAAACCGGGGATTTACGAAGCTGACTGGGATGCATCAAACTATCCCAGCGGAGTTTATTTTTATACATTAAAAGCCGGAAGCTTTAGCGAAACAAGGAAAATGGTATTTGTAAAGTAATTTTATAATTTCAAATAACAAATGTCAAATCAAGTTCTAAATCCAAATAACAAATTTATTTTTGACATGTGTAATTTAAGTATTTGAAATTGAATTGGCATTTGGGCTTTAGCATTTGGCATTAAATTTATTTATATAAATTACCGTTGAATCTCCACTAATAACGTAAACTCTTTCTTTCGCTTTTGGCTTTAGGACGCATTTCCCTGTAAAAGCGCCAAATGCAGGGAGTATTCCCTGTCTTTCACCGAAGAAAAAACAAGGAAGCTTAATCGATTGCTTTCCTTTCCCAACAAGCCTTACTGCCGGATGAACATGCCCGCACAAAACATAATCACACCCATTTAGCTCCAAGTCATTTCCTAAAGGCTGGTGAGTCAATAAAATTTTATTCCACATGTAATTTTTTTTATAAATCTTAATATTAAAATAATTATATATCTCATCCGAAAGAATGTCGTGGTTTCCTTTCACAAGGTTAACTTCCAGACTTTCATTCTTCCTTCGCCATTTAGCAAATAAATTCATATCATAATTAACCCCGCTGTGAAATAAATCGCCAAGTATCATAATATTTTCAATATCATACTCATTTAAAATTTTATCAAGTGTTATTAAATCGGCCTCGGCAAGTCCCCCCGGTAATGCAATCCCGGCTAGCCTGAAATGACCTACCTTTCCAAGGTGGATATCGGCGGCAAGCAAAGTTTTGTGCCTGGAACTATAAAGGGCTTTTTCTGGAAGCAGGTACAGTTCTTCCCCAGATAAATTTATTGATTGTATTTTATCGGGAAGGTTCAATTAATCTCTTTCGTAATCCATTTGCATTTTTCTAATCCTAACTTCCAGCTGTTCAGAAGTTAGCTTTTCCCTGAAAATATCAACCATTATAGGGAATGCAAATGGTGTAGGCTTTGCAGGATATTTTATTATTATTTTTTGTTTGTTTATTCTGTCCAATGCTCGTCTTAACCTTGCTTCCTCCAGCTGGAACTGAAGCATTTCTTCATAAGCCTGCTTGAGCAGAAGATTTTCAGGCTCATACTTGCTGAACACATCAAAAAGCAATTGGGCTGATGCCTGAAGATGTCTTGATGTTTTCCATTTACCGGGATAGCCCGTAAATATAAGTCCCGATATCCTTGCAATAGGCCTGAACCTTCTTTTAGCAAGCTCTCCGCTGTTTAAGCTTTTGTAAATATCAGCAACAAGGTTCTCCAGCGAAAATAACCCTTTCTTTATTGCTTCTTCAATGGAAAATTCTGTGTCGGAAAGAATTTCGAAGCCGTAATCGTTCATTGCAAACGAAAATGACCTTGGCATCATTTGTGAAATGCGGTGGGAAAAAAGCGCGGCCATACCTTCGTGAACAAGCCTGCCTTCAAAGGGATAAAAGAAAGCATGGTACCCTTCTTCTGTTTCCACCATTTCTATTAAAAACTCATTGCTGGTAGGAACTTTTGACCTGTATTGCTGCAGGTCAAGAAGCGGCTTAATAGTTTTTATTTCAATATCTTTTGGAAACAAATCATAAGCTTCATTCATTTTTTGCCTTAGCATTTCAGAAAGGCGCGAGCTCAAAGGCATTCTTCCTCCCATCCAGCTTGGCACTTTATACGGTTTTTGTTTGGTGCGCTTTACGTATGCAGTGCTTTCACGGATCATAACAAGCTCTAGACTTCTGCCGGCGAATGAAAACACATCCCCAGGCTTCATCGAGGCAATAAAGCTTTCTTCAATGGTGCCAAGATTCTTTCCGCTCATAAATTTTATATTCATTGCAATTTCTGCATCGATGGTTCCTATGCCCAGCTTATGAAACAATATTTTTCTCCGGTCAATAACCCTAAACAAGCCATCAAAATAAACGGCTTTTGAATATTCATCGTAATTTTTCAGTGCGCTCCCGCCTGAAGTTATGAACTGCATAATCCAGTTCCATTCATCTTTTCGTAAAGTCTGGTAAGCAAATGTTGAAACTACCTGTTTATATGTTTCACCTTCATCAAAGCCATCCGAAACAGCAAGCGTAATCAGGTATTGAATCAAAACATCATAAGGCTTTAGGATAGGCTGACGTTCTTCAAAAACTTTTTGGCTAATGGCTTCTTTGAGCGCTGCCGCTTCAACAAGCTCCAATGAATGAGTCGGAACAAAATATATTTTGCTGATTGCATCAGGCTGATGGCCGCTTCTTCCTGCACGCTGCAAAAAACGTGCTACACCTTTCGGACTTCCTATCTGCACTACTGTATCTACCGGCCTGAAATCGACACCAAGGTCAAGGCTTGATGTGCATACAACAACTTTTAGCTTCTCTCTATGGAGCGCACTTTCAACCCAGCTGCGAAGTTCTTTCGAGATCGAACCGTGATGAAGAGCAATCTCACCTGCAAACTCAGGATAAAACTCTAAAAGTTTCTGATACCATATCTCACTTTGCGAGCGGGTATTAGTAAATATTAATGTTGTTTTACTGGCTTTTAATATTGGATATACCTTATGAAGCAGCCTGATTCCCAAGTGTCCTGACCAGGGAAACTTTTCAACCTCGTCAGGCAAAACGGATTGAATAAAAAGCCTTTTTTCTATTTCAGCCTTAACAATTTTATGCTTACCCTTATTTTCACCAAGAAGGACATCAAGAGCTTCTTTTAGATTACCGATTGTTGCTGAAATCCCCCAAACCTTAAGACCCGGGACAAGTGCGCGAATCCTTGAAAGAGCAAGCTCAACCTGGACTCCGCGCTTTGAGCCGAGCAGCTCATGCCATTCATCAACAACAATACATTTCAGATTTTTAAATAGCTCTCCATAACCTTTTTGAGTAAGCATTACATGAACACTTTCTGGAGTAGTTATCAATACCTGGTGCAGGTTCTTCATTTGTTTTTGCCTGACTGCTTGCGTGGTATCACCTGTTCTTACGCTTATTTGCCAGGGAATTTCAAGGTCATGGCACACTTCCTGCATCGCCTTATTAATATCTTTTGAAAGGGCTTTAAGCGGTGTTATCCAGAGTAATTGTATTCCGTGCGGCTTCTTTTTTTTATAATTTGGAGACTTTAATATATACTCCATTAATACAGGCAGCCATAAAGCATAAGTCTTTCCACTGCCGGTTGGAGCGTTTAATAAACCATTATAGCCTTTAAGATATAAATCCCAGACTTTTTTCTGAAATTCGAAGGGTGTCCAGTTTTTAGAATCGAACCAGTTAAGGAAAAGAGAGTAAACATCCTGACGGTTTGACATTTATAATATTAACTCACATTGTGTATTCTAGCGGTTTTTTTGGGAATTTATTTTTCCCAAACTTTTTTTAAAGTCATCTAAATAAATAATGCCTATCGTTTCTCCTTTTACTTCAACATTAATATTTTTTCTTTGTTTGTATAATTGCAGGCGTCCTTTAAAAATACGGCTTTGGTCTGATTGAATAAATTGCTCTAAATTCTTAATTG
>DASXTZ010000029.1:0-1625 GCA_036505135.1 Ignavibacteria bacterium | reverse complement strand
TCAGCTTTTCTAACCTGCAGGCAGCTGCATTTTTAAATCCGCCTTTAAGTACTATAACACAACCTGCTTTTGACATCGGCAAAGAGGCAGCATCAATATTGTTTAAAGCTCTGGATAAAAAAACATTTAAATTAAAACAGGAGAATATTGTTTTTAAATCTACGCTTGTAGAGAGAGACTCTACATCAAACGGTACAATTAAGAAAGCGGCTAAAAATAAAAAAGTTTTTAAATAATTTTTCTCGATGGCTATTTAGCAGCACTTGACAAATCTGGCTTCTCTATAAATACCATTTTTTATATCGTGCCAATGCTTCGATAAAATAATAATCAGCGTAAGTGAGGGGCACATCAATTTCAGAGCCCCCAGGTTTGTGACCAGTGCTATGCATCAATAAAAACCCACCGTTAGTGCCCATTGCAGCCCTGTAATTGGATGATGAAAGAGAGTGAATGATTGTTTTGGCAACAGAAATATACTCCTTCTTTTCTTTTTCTTTTGCATATTGTGCCAGCTCTAGCAGAGCAGAAGCGGTAATGGCTCCTGCCGATGCATCTCTTGGTTCGTTTGGAATGTTTGGCGCATTAAAATCCCAATAAGGAATTTTATCAGCGGGGAGATTAGGATGATGTAAAATGAAAGCTGCAATTTTATTTGCCTGATCCAAATAATTTTTGTCTTTCGTAAACCGATACATTACTATAAAACCATACAAGCCCCAGGCCTGTCCCCTAGCCCAGGCTGATTCATCCGAATAACCCTGGTGTGTAACCTTGCGGGCAACAGCACCTGTCTGAAGATCATAATCCAATACATGATACGAACTATTATCCGGCCGAAAATGATTTTTTAATGTGGTATTCGCATGCGTTACGGCAATCTGATCAAAACGTGCATCGCCTCCATTTTTTGCTACCCACTCAAGCAATTCTAAATTCATCATATTATCTATGATAACCGGACATTTAAAATTTTTACTGGAATCCCATGATTGGATTGAATGTATAGAAGGCCGATAACGGGTAGTAAGAGATGATGCTGCGGTAAAAATTACGTCTTTATATTCTGGCTTATGAGTTATCGCATACGCGTTTCCAAAACTGCAAAACATCATAAAGCCCAGATCATGGTTACCTGTATATGTTTTTTCTTTTTCTAAAATAGCTAGCCTGTTTTCCGCTTCTGTTTTTAATACCAGGTCTTTCGTAGCATCATAAATCATCCACAAAGTACCCGGATAAAAACCACTGCACCACCATTTCGTATTACTGGTCACAAGTTTGTTTTTGCTTGCATCATAACTCCGCGGCATAGAATCTGGCGGTACATTTTTCATTAATAACTTATATTGTTGCGCGGCAAACTTCATATTATCATCTATCAACTGCTTCATAAGCTTTTTGTTGCTCTGGCATAATCCAACCAGACTTAAAAAGCAAAAAGGAATGATTAATCTTAAGACTTTCATATTTAGTATAACAATTTAGTTAGAATTAAGTGGACATTCGTCTGATCAATTGTACAGGCGTTATAATAGGTGCTGCATCAACAGCTATTTCTTTTGCACCATTTTTTAAAATTCTCAACGCCTCCTCAGCAACCGCCTTTCCAATTTGTGCAGGAA
>DASXTZ010000028.1:0-5021 GCA_036505135.1 Ignavibacteria bacterium | reverse complement strand
CAGTATTCACGGAAGATGCCGAGAAAATCCAGTTCAAAAACGTACTTCCGATTAACGTAAATTATACGTCTGCAGAAAAATCGTACGGGGGAAATTTTGATTTAAACTATTTTACGGAATTTCTTAACAATAAGGCAACTTTCAGTATTAACCAGCTATTTTTCTATACACGGATAAACAAACCCATACTGTTAACATTACTTTCAAACGGATATTATCAATACCGGCAGCCTGATGGCTTTATCGATACAAAAGGAATGGAAACTAACATCAAATTAACATATAAAAATTTCAAGCTTTTCACGGGATATACCTTCGCGGATGTTAAACAGCACTACAATACAACTTCAGATTTTATTCTTGTAGCAAAACACCGGCTGAATAACGTTTTAGTTTATGAAATTGAGAATAAATTCAAAGCGGGATTGGAAGCATACTATTTTGGCCCTCAGAAATTAAGCGATGGGTCAACAGGGAAATCGTATTGGCTCTCAGGATTTATGATGGAAAAAATATGGGATCATTTTTCGGTATTCATCAACTTTGAAAATTATCTTGATGTAAGACAGACGAAATTTGATGAAATTTATACGGGAACTATTACAAACCCGGTTTTCAGAGATATTTACGCACCCGTTGATGGTTTTGTTCTAAATGGCGGAATAAAAATAAAATTGTAGAAAAGAAACCTCATCACCCTGCCCCTGCCTGCTGCAGGCAGGCCTCTCCAAAATGCAGAGGGGGGATACAAAAAAGTTATATACACTCCTTCTCCTTTTAGGAGAGGGAGATTGAGGGTGAAGAGATTAACCTTCCGCATTAAGTTTTTTTGAACACTACGTGTTCTTTACCTGCCTGCTGCAGGCAGGGGCTAAAGGTTGAGGCTAAAAATCATTCACAATCCCAAAATGCACCTTGCCCTCAAGTATTGAATCACCTCTGCCGAGCGCATAACTTACCCCAAAAATTCCGATCCCGGTTTCAATTCTTATTCCAAGCCCGTATCCGTATATAAATCCTTCCTGTTTAGGATTCAGATTCAAATCATCAGCCGGGCGCCAGTAATAACCCATATCAAATAATGCAAATGCAAAGCTCTTGCGCGTCAGCGAATAACGCAGCTCATTATTATTCCATACAACTCTTGAGCCGAGAAACTGTCCTTCACGGTAGCCGCGTACAGACTTTGTGCCGCCAAAACGGAAATAATCTGAGGTTTCAAACTGGGGCGAGCGTACCTCGAATCCGTGGAGCGATACCAGCGCACTCTGGCGTTTGAAAAATGAGCTGTACAGCTCGAACTCAAAAGATGCCTTTTGAACGGTAAAATCTCCCCGCAGGTTTAAGGATGGATAATCGGCAGCATTGTAAATTTTTTTCTGTCCTACCGAATATGATGAGCGCAGCAATATTCCTTTAAACGGGTTATAAACGTAATCCCTGCTGTCGTATTTTAGTTCAGCTCCCGTGGAAAGAAGCCTGCTGTTGAATACAACCGCCGATTTAGGACTTGCAGTTGGAATAACCTGTTCACCAAAAAAGAGGGCTGATATAGAAAATCTGTTTGTTATCGCAACATCTGATTTAAAGTTAAATACTCTTTTAATGTATAACGTATCTTCAACTCTCTGCAAAAAACCCAGATTAACATTGACAGGGTATCCCAAAATCCACGGTTCCATATATTTTAATTCAAGCTCCTGCGTTGTACGAATTTCTTTTTGGTATCTTGCTTCAAGTCTTCTGCCGGTTCCAAACAGATTTTTTAATGAAATATTTGCCACACCGGTAAAATATCCGCTTTCTTCATTTGCGGCCGGAGGGACATAGCCCAAAATTCCGTCAAATGTATTTGTGCTGCCTTCTTTAACCTTAATAAATAATACTGTTTCGTTTTTATACTTAAGTATCTTCGGCTGGTCAACAAACTCAAAGTATCCAAGATTTTCAAGCCGGTTTTGGATTTCCAAAAGGCTTTCCTTGGTAATTGTTTTATTCTTGTCTAAAGTTATTTCGCGTGTAATTACTTCATCCTTTGTATTTGTGTTCCCTTCGATTACTATTCTGCTGATTTTTATATTTTCATTTTCGTCTATATTGATTTTAATTCTTACCTTGCTGGAATTCCCATCCCCGTATTTTTCTATATCTTCAACTGTAATAGAAGCAAAAGGAAATCCTTTGGATTCATAAAGGGTCAGCAATTCTGATATATCCGAATTAAGCTCATTTTGGTCAAGTACTTTACCGGGTTTTGTATCAATTAAGTTTTTGATAAATCTATCTGAAAAGAGTTTGTTACCGCGGATAATTATTTCTCCGATCTGCGTTTGGCCTCCTTCTTCTATTTTTATAAAGAGGTCAACGCTGGAAGAATCAAATGAGAATTCCTTTTTAATTTCTGCAATCTTAGCCTCAAAATACCCTGCCTTAGTATAAAAATTTAATATATTGTTTATATCAAGCTGAAGCTGGATGTCGGAATACACAGCCCCTTTTTTTAAAGCTATCATATTGAAGAGCTCGGTGTTAGAAAAAACCCGGCTGCCTGAAAATTCTACATGGTCAACTTTTTGGCTAAAAAGGGAAGAATTAAAAATGAGAAGAATTATGAATGTATAGCTTATTCTGAACAATTTTCTTTATTTGCTATCTAATATTCGTGAGGGATAAAAATTATTCAAGTCATTACAGATAAACCAAAACCCTGATTTGAGCATCTAATTAGCAAATTTGAAACTTTATATCTATTTTTGAGGTCAAACTTTTTAGAAAAATGAGATATTTCTACAGGTTTTTATTTTTGACGATAGCACTATGTTTTAATCAACTGTATTGCCAGCAGAGCACAGGAGATGATTCGGTTTCTTTTAATCCAAACATACAGCCTGTAATTAACATCTCACGGTGTCAAAACGGCGCTGTAAAGATTGACGGCAAGCTGGATGAGGAAGCCTGGAAAAATGCGCCGGCAGCAAAAGACTTCGTAGAAATTGAACCCGGCGATAACCTGGAACCTCCTGTGAAAACTGAAGTTCTTATAATGTTTGATGACGATAACCTGTATTTTGGTTTTATATGTTATGATAATGAAATGAAAAAGCTGGTCTCGAACTTGTGTGATAGAGATAAGATGTTCAGTGATGACTGGGTCGGACCGATAATTGATCCTTATGGTGATAACAAAAAAGGATACGAAATTTTTGTTAATCCATACGGTGTGCAGGGAGATCTGATATGGACTAAACAGGGCGAGAACTCCAGTTATGACATGATCTTTTACAGTGAGGCTTCAATACATAAAGATAAATGGATAGTTGAAATGGCTATCCCGTTTAAAAGCTTAAGTTTTCCCGATAAAAATAATCACGATTGGAAGATTCATCTTTTAAGAACGCGTCCGCGTGATACAAGAACACAAATGTCATGGGCGAAAATTTCGCGTGATGACCCTTCATTTCTTGGACAGGCAGGGATTCTAAAGGGAATCAATAAGGTCAAGGGCGGGAAGAATTTTGAAATCCTGCCGTACGTTCTCGGCGGCCTTACCGGGTATAGGCGTGATATTAATAACCCCGACTCTAAGTTTGTAGCTGATTCGGTTAAAAAGGGTGAGTTTGGAGTAGGATTAAAATACGGATTCACTTCCAATTTGACAGGGGAAGTTGTTTACAATCCCGATTTTTCTCAAATCGAATCAGATGCAGCGAAGGTTGATGTTAACTCAAGCTCCGCCTTATTTTACCCCGAGAAAAGACCATTTTTTCTTGAGGGTTCAGATATTTTCAATTCTTATGTGGATGTGGTTTATACAAGAATGATAAATGACCCGCTTCTGGCTTTAAAATTGACCGGCAAAATAGGCTCACTTGATGTTGGCTATGTTGGTGCCTATGATGAAAAGACACAGTTTATCCTTCCGTTTGACTATGGAAGTGATTTTGTGTTCTCCGATAGCCTGAGGTCTTTATCTAACACATTGCGGCTCAGAAGGAGTTTAAAAGGGGATTCATACATTGGCGTCATAGCAACTGATAGAGAAGTTAAGAAAAGCTATAACAGGGTAATTGGGTTTGACGGCTCATTAAATTTTTGGAATGATATGTACCTGAACTGGGAAGGATTATATTATTCAACTAAAGAAATAAATGACCCTGATATTTATTCGTCTGATATAAGATTTGGCAGGAATAAAGAATACTCATTAACATTTGACGGCGAATCATTTTCCGGGTTCGGAGCTTTTGTAGAGCTGCAAAAAAGAACAAGGAATTACGGGGGGGGTCTAAGTTACAGCCAGGCACCTCCGGAGGCAAGACGTGATTTGGGTTTTATTTCTAATAATAATTTCCGCACTCTTAGCACATGGAATTATTATACGATGTATCCCGAAAACAGCTTCTTTCTCAGAATAGAACCACAGTTAAATGCAGGAATAAGATATGACTTTAATAACAGGATAAGAGAGCAGTGGCTGGTGCCCGGATTCTGGTTTTTATTTAAAAAGCAAATAAATATGAGCGGAGGCTTTTTTGCCGTCAACAATGAAGAGTATGAAGGTATCTTTCATAAAAATGTGAACAGGGGCTGGGTAAACATTAACGTGAACACTTTTAATAAGGCAGCAGGAGGAGCGTATTTTGAACTCGGTAGGTATATAGTAAGGTTTGAAAATCCTTCATTCGTTGGCTATGGATATTATGCTGAAACATGGATGGACCTTAGACCGGTGGATCGTCTTATTTCGTCATTCTCTTATGTTTACACTGAGTTATCAAAAAAGGCAGGAGAGGAAAAACTTTATGCCGGGTATATCTTCAGGAATAAAACTTCTTTCCAGTTTAACAAACATCTTTTTTTAAGATGTATTGTGCAGTATGACTCATTTAATAAACGATTAGATATTGATCCTTTACTTAGCTATAAATGGAATCCGTTCACGATCTTTTATATTGGCTCAACACATGAAGTAGATAGCTATGATGACGGGCATAATAAATCCCGTCTTGTGGAAACGGGCA
>DASXTZ010000027.1:0-5285 GCA_036505135.1 Ignavibacteria bacterium | reverse complement strand
TGTGGGAGCCGGACTGGGTGGCGGCAGCTCAAACGCAGCAAGTGTATTAAAGATTCTGGCAAAGCATTTTAATGTAAGAATACACCAGGGCACATCTTTGCAAAGACTTGGACTAGAATTAGGCAGCGATATACCATTTTTCTTAACTGGCAAGCCGGCGTATGCAGCAGGGCGCGGAGAAAAGCTTTCTCCACTGCCAAATTTCAAAATTAAATACAAAATACTCATTGTTAACCCGGGCATTCATGTTTCGACATTATGGGCATATAACAAATTGCGGATTGCGGATTTCGGATTACATATTGAAAATAAATTTAAAAAAATAACTCAATTTAAAATTTCAGATAAGGATAGATTTGTAAATGATTTCGAGAAAGTAGTGTTTAAAAGATATCCGAAGATTAAAAAAATAAAAGAAATGATGTATGAACTGGATACTGTTTTTAGTTTAATGAGCGGAAGCGGCTCCACTGTTTATGGTTTCTTTTTACGAGAAAAAATTAAAGCCGCTAAAAATTATTTCAGCAACCTTGGATATAAAGTGTTTGAAAGTTAAAGATTATCGAAGTAAACTTGTGTTTCATGCCCCTAACACCCGTAGCTCCGCGCTTCGCTGGTCAAAGGGGGAATTAACTCTATTAAAAACTTACCTTCATATTAAATGTCGGCATCATCTCCATTTTGTAAGTATATGGTGAGCGGAACTGGTCGATTCTGAAGCCTGTTTCAACCTTAACTTGTTTATTATAAGCTGAAATTGTCCATGCAGCATCAGCCGCGCTTAAGATGTGGTTCAATATTGCAGTGATTGGTCCAATCTTTGCATAATCGTATTGGTCATTAGCGGTCTGCCTGTCAATGGCGTAACCTTGGAACATAGGTGTCTTATAGGTTTCAACATTTTGCTGAGTTATTAGCCATTGTCCGTTTACATAGGCATCTTCCCATCCTGCAACATAAGGCTGGTATTTTCCAATCAGCTCATAATATTGCTGTGTGCCGTAGTCAGGCAGTGTATGCGAAAAATGAGATGATTCAAAACTATTGATTTGCTGGCGTAACACTTCTTTGTCAGGTTCCTGCTCATCAATTCCGGCGCCCCATTCCTCATTTAGCCACCTGGCGTATTGTCTGACGTTCCAGTGAGCATCTGCATAGTTTTGGAAATCATCGGTAAGGTTATCCCCTTTTTTTGTAAAATACACGTATGTCCCCCATGCCAAAACCTCTACGCCGAGGAAGATGCCTGCTTTCAAATAGTTCTCTCCATAAAACTCACCCGCGCCCGGCAGCAATGCCGAAAGCAGCACACCAAGCGCAACTGATTTTTTCTTCTTCGTCTGCTGGCCTACATTATATTTAAGGTCGTTTATATTAAGCTTTGAATTTGTATATGTGCCTTCAAGTTCAGAAATATTTCTTCTCGTCTCAATAACTTCATTCTTTTTTTTCGAATAAAGCCTAAGTGAGCCTGTTTCCTCGATGAATATTAGACTCGACTGAGCCGGAGACTGGCTGAACAAGCTAAAAGAGAACACAAATGTTAGCGCTAAAACAAATGATGTTTTCATATTTTAATAGTTAATTTTGTGCAAAAAAAGTGCGTTAGATGGTGCATATTGTATCGTTAGTATTTCTCCTTTTTTGAATTTTTGTTTGAATTCGCTAATTGTTAATTTCCCTGAGGCTATTTTTATCATCGCGCCAACGATTGCCCTAACCATAGAATGTAAAAATCTGTTTGCTGTAATCTCAAACTCAATTATGTCATCTTTTAGTTTTTTGATGCCGGCTTTAGTTACGCTGCAAAAAAAATTATGTTTATCTTCCTTATTTTTGCAGAGCGATTTAAATGACTGCGCGCCAGGAAGCAATTTACAAAATTCTTTTGCTAAATCAATATCAAATTTTGTTTTCACAAAATGCAGCTTTTCACCGTTTAAAGCATGTTTCCTGAAGCATAAATAATACCGGTATGTTCTACCGACTGCCGAATAACGCGCGTGAAAATCATTTTTTACCCGCTCTGCTTTCTTCACAGCGATATCAGACGGTAGTATGCCGTTTAATGACTTTAAAAATGTTTCTTTTCCTAACTTTTCAAAGCTGTGCTTAGTGACTTTAAAATTTGCAGCATGGCCCCGTGCATGTACACCCGTGTCGGTCCTGCCTGCTCCAGCCAGCTTTATGTTTTCTCCCGGAAATAATAACTGTAAAGATTCTTCTATAACCTGCTGAATAGTTTGTTTACCTGATTGTCTTTGCCACCCGAAATAATTTTTACCGTCATATTCAATTGTTAGCTTAATGTTAATGATGATTTCCCCAGCCCTGAGCGAAGCGAAGGGTCTCATATAAAATACCGATATTCAAAAAATGGATTTCTTGCTGATTTTTTTTCACAACTTTTATAAATTTTTTCGCACAACATGGCTTTCGTTCTCGAGGAATAGAAGCTTTAACATGAGATTCTTCACTCCCGTCTGCTGCAGGCAGGTCGTTCAGAATGACAAACCCATCTTCAGGGAAATTCCATCGATCTTATTAAAATGTTTTTGGACTCCGGCTCTTAGCGTTAATCCACCGCTTGATTTTTTGCTTATTTCATCATTATAGCTGTTTGCAGCAAACACAGCGCTGATTGCACTTACTATGTGATTTATCACTACTGCCCCGATTACAAACAGGCGATCATTTAAAATTCTGTCACCGGCAATTTTATCTTCCCGGTATTTTTTACGGTTGGCCTCAGTATCCCAATAAAAACCATAACCCTTTTCCGGATAATACAACTGGTCGTATTCACCGAAACGCAGCTTTTCATCATTGTATTCCTCAACATTATTATAGTTTGCGATATCGGTAAAAAACTTCTCATCTCTTTCCTTTCCGGAAAGATTTACCCCGGCATGGGTTACAGAATAACTGTAAGCATCATCAAGCATCCAGTTTCCATAGACAGAAAAAGCAGCAAATGTTAACCATGATGCTGCCTCAGTAATCATGAAATATTTTCCTGTTTCAAATCTGTGGGCATACACATGCCCCAGCCCGGGGACGAGCAGGGAATAAATGAATGCTAAACCCGGTGATTTTTTTGATTTACTTACAGTTGTTTTTTCCTTTGTATTTGAATCCAATAAACTTTTAGAAGGGTAATGATTATTAAAAGTTATATTCGAATTTTCTTTTAATCTAAAATCTTTATTCTGTGAATAAACTGTTAAGATAAAACTGAATGACAATATTGCTAATAAAACTTTCATTTATTTACTATTGATTACTTGATGATTGATAATTATTTAACGCTTTTTCCATGACTTTTTGAAATTCTGAAGGCTTCAGGAAACCGGTTACTCTAATATCTTCGATTTCTTTTCCGTTCTTATCAATAAATGCTACTACCGGAAGGCCCTGAATCTTGAATTTGCTTTCGATTTCTTTATCACCTTTAGTAAGATCTATCTTAATATTGTTGAATTTTTTTGAAAGTTCAATAATCTTCGGGTCAACATAAGTATATTTGTCAAGTTCCTTGCATTGTGCACACCAATCGGCATAAAAATCTATCATGGTTGGTTTCCCCGTAGATTTGGAAATCGATTCATCTATCTGTTTCTGCGAGTCTAACATCTGCCATTCCAGCTTACCTGCCATAACCTGTTCTTCTTTTCCAAATTGAAGGTTAGATGCTCCCCATATTATCCCAGCAATTGCAATAGCATATTTTATTCTTGTAAAAGTAACTGCGTTAATTGCTTTCCTATCCACTAATATAAGATATGCCCCGGCCAGAATCAAAAACAGAGGGAACAGAATATCATAAATTTTTGGTGACATCAATGGCTGAGCAGTATACAATGCAAGCCCGAGCATCATTAACCCAAAAATCACTTTAACACCTTCCATCCACTCACCTGAGCGCGGAAGCTTTGTTATTGAACTTGAAAACAATGCAAGAAATATATATGGAAAGCCAAGACCAATAGATAAAATAAAGAACATGATAAACCCGAGAAAGGGATTGCCTATTTGTCCCACATAAACCAATAAGCTTAAAACCAGAGGACCAATACATGGTGCAGCGATAAATCCAACAGTTAAACCCATTATTGCAGTGCCCATATAGCCTTGCCTGTTTTTTCCGCTGAAGTTTGCAATCGATTGCGGGATTCTTATCTCGTATAAGCCGAACATGCTTAGCGCAAGCGCAATAAAAACTAATACAAGAATTGCAACAACTATAGGACTTTGTAACAGACTGCCAAATACACCGCCTGTCAACGCAGCAACAAGACCGAGAACAGAATATGTTACAGACATCCCCAATATATAAACTACCGCCATCAGAACTTTTTTGCCTTTGCTGCCGCTAACCTGCGCGCCGAAATAACTTATGGTAATCGGAATTAGTGGATATACGCAGGGAGTTAAATTTAACCCTAAACCTATTACAAATATTATAAGTAAAGCAACAAGCAGGCCGCGTTCTTCAATATATGCTGCTATCTGGTTCTTATTTTCTTTTGACGTTACCTGTTGTGTGGTATCTCTTTTATTTTCTTTTAAAGTTGACTCAGTTTTTTTTGTTGTATCTTCCTTTGTGCCGGTTGATGTTGTATCTTTTTTTATTTCTGTTTTTGATGTATCTGCTTTAACAGTGTCTGCTTTTAAATTAATGCTAACACTAAAGGGTGCATCTTTGGGTGCAAAACAAGCCCTGTCATTGCATGCCTGGTAATGGAGCACTCCGCTGATTTCATATTTGCCGGGCTTAAGGTCTTTTCTTGCTTTAAGGTTTAAGCCTATAGTTATGGTGCCTTCAAAAACATCAAGCTCTGTTTCTGAAAAGCTGAATTTATATTTATGAGCCGATGGCCATGAGACTTTGCTTAGCTTAAAATCATTTCCTTCGACGCTTAATGTGGTTGGGATAAGGTCTTCATCGGAAACTTTATTTGCATTGATATGGTAGCCGCTTTGCACATCGGCTTTAACATTAATACGGATATTTTCACTGGCAAAGAATTCCTTCTTTTGCGCCGAAGCAGTGACCGTTACATATTGTTGTGAGTGAACCTGAGAGCAGAATAATAGAAGCCCTATTAAAAAATATGCAGCTTTTGGCAATTTTTATTGGATTTGGTTAATTGTAGAAAGATTCAATAGGTAAAATTATCGATAGAAGTGATTAAATTCAATGAAAAACAACCCTCACCCCAACCCCTCTCCACATAGAGAGGGAAAAAGGCTTCAGTTGGCGTTTCCACTAACAAGAACCACAA
>DASXTZ010000026.1:0-4480 GCA_036505135.1 Ignavibacteria bacterium | reverse complement strand
CAAAGCCAGGGGATAATAAGTGGCAATTATCATAGCAGCAACGTAAAGAAAAATAAAGTAAGGAATTTTAATCTTATTGCCTGAACTCTTCTGTACATATGCAGTGGCAAGTGATATTGGTATTATCCACAATGCTCTTTCAAGCTTTATAGTAGTGGCTATCTGAAGCGCCTTTTCACCATATTTTGCAGCCGCACCAACTACAGAGCTGGTATCATGGATGGCAATTGCACACCAGGTGCCGAACTGGGTTTCATTCAACCCCAGATAATGGCCAATAAACGGGAAAAGCAGAAGCGCAACCGAGTTTAAAATAAAAATTGTTCCAAGTGCTACGCTCATTTGTTTTTCATTTGTTTTCAGTATGGGTGCAACAGCGGCAATTGCGCTCCCTCCGCAAATAGCAGTGCCATTAGAGATCAGAAAAGAAGTCTTTGAATCTATTTTTAACATCTTCCCTATCATATAACCGGCTAAAAGAGTTATTGCTATTGTAGAAATGGTGAATATAAGTCCCTGCTTTCCTGCCTCGTATGCATGAAATAAATTAATGCCAAAACCCAGTCCAACAACAGATATTTGTAAAAGCAGATGCGTTGCCTTTTGATTGTACTGAATAAAAGGATTCCCGAAAGTAAGTGCTATTATAATGCCAAGCAGTAAAGCTATTGGCGGATCAACAGGAAGTACAGCGCATGCCGCTACACAAAAAAGGAAAATTATCTTTCTGTAAAGAGGATTCAGGTTCTTGAAAATTTTCATCCTTTTTATAAGAGCTGTATATTAAGACCTACTTTTTCCCAGACCTCCGCCTTAGTTGCTGAGGCAACTTTTCGCGCTTTCTCTGCCCCTTTTTTCAAAACATCCTTTACATAATCCGGGTTTTGTTTAAGTTTTTCACGTTCCTGCCTGTAAGGCCTTAGCTGGTCGAGAAGTTTTTCCAGCAGCATTTTTTTTGCCTCGCCATAGCCAAAGCCGCCGGCAAGGTATTTTTCCCCCAGTGATTTTTTTTCTGCTTCAGTAGCAAAATATGAGTAGAATTTAAATACTAAATCCTTATCAGGATTTTTAGGCTCTTCAATGGGGGTTGAATCTGTTACAATGCCCATTACCTGTTTCTTAAGCTCTTTATCGGGTGCAAATATTTCAATGGTGTTGCCGTAGCTTTTGCTCATCTTCAGGCCATCTGTGCCAGGGATAACAGCAACTTCTTCGGGAATATAAGGCTCAGGTAATTTAAACACTTCACCATAAATTCTATTGAACTTGCCTGCAATATCACGTGCAATCTCCACATGCTGCTTCTGGTCTTTTCCTACGGGAACAAGATTAGGTTTATATATAAGTATATCGACGGCCATCAAAACGGGATAGTCAAACAGTCCCACATTAATTTCCTTATCGCTTCTTGCTTTAGCATCTTTATAGGCGTGAGCAAGCTCAAGCATGCTCATTGGGGTCACACAATTTAATATCCAGGTTAATTCTGCGTGTTCGGGAATATCGCTTTGCCTGAAGAAAGCAGTTTTATCGGGATCAATTCCAAGTGCAAGGTAATCTAATGCAATGTCAATTATAAGCTGCTGTAATTCTTTTTTATCTTTTACAGAAGTCAGCGAATGCAAATCAGCGATGAAAATATAGCTTTCGAATTCATCCTGCATTGCAACGTGATTTTTCATCGCACCAAGGTAATTGCCTATATGCGCTTTACCTGTGGGCTTTACACCTGATAATATTCTTTTTTTATTTGAAGATTTGCCGGAAGGAGCTGCCATTTATTCAAATTTCTTTTGAGCAAGTACTATTGCACCAACGATGGCCGCAAGGAGAATAAATGAAACAAGCTCAAACGGAAATGAAAAAACGGTATAAAGCTGTTTGCCAACAGCTTGTATAGTTCCCTGCCCTTCAGCATTAGGGCTCATGGTTTTAAACTTGTCTGAAAATGCGAAAAAAGTTGTAATTGCAAGAGAGCTGAACAATAAAAGTGATAATATAACAGCCGAAATTTTCTTGTAAGTAATGTTTTCGGTAAGCTTTGATTCATCCTGAAGGTTCAGGAGCATAATTACAAATAAAAATAAAACCATGATCGCCCCGGCATATACAAGAATCTGAATTATAGCTATGAACTGCGAGCGAAGCATAAGGTAAATTACCGAAACACAAAAGAAATTAACAATGAGGAACAATGCGCTTGTAATAGGATTACGCCTTGTTATCATTAAGATTGCCGCAAAAACAGAAACTATGGCAAAAATTAAAATTAATATGTTTTCAAATGTCCACTGCATGTTAGTAAATCAGTTAAATATTTAAAAAAAAATTATAAATATAAAACCCGAAATCTCATTGTGCCCGGAGCCGGAATCGAACCGGCACCGAGGAATTACCCCGACAGGATTTTAAGTCCTGCGCGTCTACCAATTCCGCCATCCGGGCAGAAAAAATTGAAAAAGAACTAAAAAAAATTATATGAAATACTGATTTGAATCACCCCGATCCCGCCTAGGCGGGATGCGTCTGCTCTACGAGCCTTCGACTCGAAGAGTCGTAGACCAATTCCGCCCGCCTGCCGAAGCCCTCGGCGCTTGCAGGCCATCCGGGCTGGAAAATCGGAAATTGAACTACATAAATAATAAAAAATGTTCTCTAATTCTAACCAAAAAAGAGAATTTTTGATAATTTTACTGCAGAATCCTAAAGAAAATACATAGTGTTATTTACCATTATAAACCAATTTTTAAAATTGACATAATCTTTAATAATCGGTAATTTACTTTGTTTATAAGATTTAATTTCTTCTATTAAAGTAATTTTTAATAAGAATCAATAAATAATATTTCAAAAATTTAACGAGGTATTTATGAAAAAATTAGCTTTACTAATTGCAGCTTTAGCATTTATAGGCGCCGAAGCATATTCGCAAAGAATCCTGTTAAGCCAGGGATTCGAAAACGGACCTTATACAGTTGATAGCTTGCCCTTAAAATGGGCAAAACAATTTGAAATAGCTCCTACCTGCTTTTCACCTGCTGCTGATTGGCGCGTTAGAGACAGCGGCAAAGTTTTCTGCGGTACAAACTCATTACCCGGTTTTACGTCAAAATCTTATCTTAGTCGTAAAGGTTTAAGTATTCCATGGACTGCCGGTAACCCTACTTTTTGCAATTATTGGGTATTTACTGATAGCTTAAGGATTGCAACGGGTGATAGCTTAATATTTTGGATCCAGCTTGGAACATGGCCCGATGGTCAATCGACTTATTACAAGGATAGCTTGCAGGTATGGGTTACATCTGCGCAAACATTTGCAAGCCAAATTGCAAGACTTGGGACTGTAGTTTCTCTGCCGCAAGCTACAAACGTATGGCAGCTTAAAATATTTGACCTGAGTGCTTATAATGGACAAAGAATATATGTTGCCTTCCGCTATTTTATGAATGTATCTGTTGATGGTATTATGGTGAATGTAGATAGCGTTCAGGTAAGAAATCTAAGCGGACCGCCGGTTGCTGTTCATCATAACAATGAAACTCCCTACAAGTTTGATTTGAAACAGAACTATCCGAATCCGTTTAATCCTTCTACAGTGATTTCATTTGATCTGGCAAAGGATGAGTTTGTAAATCTGACTGTTTACAACTCAATTGGACAGGAAGTTGCTGTTTTAGTTAATGAAAAGAGGGAAGCAGGGCCTCATAGCGTAAGCTTTGATGCAACAAACCTGCCAAGTGGCGTTTATCTGTACCGCTTAAAAGCTGGTGATTATACGAAATCGATGAAGATGAGTCTAATAAAATGACGAAGTCATCCTGAGCTAAGCGAAGGATCTTTAACTATTTATTATTAAAAGGGGCTTTTAAAGCCCCTTTTTTTGTTAACAACAATTCAAAAAAATCTTACACTATTTCTTTGCCTTCTCCATGTATTGTTTAAGCGTGTTATCTAACGATGGGTTCTTCTGAACAGCCTTTTGCCAGTCAGCCAGAGCTTTTTGTTTGTCGGCCTTACTGAAATATGAAAATCCCCTGTTAACATATGCATCCGTAAAATTAGAATCCAGTTCTATAGCTTTTGAATAATCATTAATAGCCTCTTCATAGTTTTTTAAATTTGCAAACGCATATCCCCTTGCATTGTAGTTATTAGCCTTGATAGAGCCCAGCTTAATAGCAGAATCGAAATCCTGAAGAGCAAACTGGAACTGATCGGTATTTAAAAATACATAGCCGCGGTTTATGAATGCATCGGCAAGTTTAGGGTCAAGGCGTATTGCAACATCAAAATCGGCAAGGGCATCAGCGTATCGTTTCATATTTGATAGTGCATAACCGCGTGAGTTAAAATAAACAGCATTATTCGGATTCATCTCAATTGCCCTTGAAAAATCTTCGACTACCTTATCGTATTTCTTTAAATTTATATAAGCAAAGCCGCGGTTTGAATACGCATCTTCATATTTCGGGTTAAGCTC